>CAZEDA010000223.1:1966-6197 GCA_964510915.1 uncultured Rhodocyclaceae bacterium
CGATGCACGCACGTAGCCCGGACGAGCGGCGAAGGCCGCGACTCCGGGGTCGTACGGCGCGATTGAACGCACATCGCTCCCGGAGTCGCACCTTGCGGTGCTCGTCCGGGCCACGCTATCGCTCGATGGCCTGATACACCGCGTTGTGCACCTTCGCTTCGATCTCGGGCGCACGCGGAATGCGCTGGCCCAGGAATACGATGGCGATCTTCTCCTTCGGATCGATCCAGAAGCGGGTGTTGAAGATGCCCGCCCACATGTACTCGCCCACGGAGCCCAGCTCGTTCTGCCCGGCCTCGGACTTGATGCCGAACCCGAGACCGAACTTGTCACCGAGGTTGCCGATGGCGGCGGGGCTGTAGGAATCCCACACGCTCAACGAGCCGATCGCATTGCTGGACATGCGTTCCACCGACTTCGGGCCGAGAATGCGGACGTTGTCGAGCCGGCCGCCGTTCAGGAGCATCTGGCAGAAGCGCAGATAGTCCTGCGCGGTGGAGCTGAGTCCGCCACCGCCGGAGAAGTAGGTCCGGTTGGCGGCATACGGCACGCCCGGAGAGAAGACGAGCGCGCCCCATCGCGTCGGCTGTTCGGGCGCCTTCATCATGCCGCCCTTGCCGTCCGGCACCAGCAGGCCGGCGAGCTTCGCGCGCTGCGCTTCGGTGATGTAGAACTGCGTGTTCTTCATGCCGAGCGGGTCGAAGATCTTCGTCTTGAAGAACTGGTCGAGCGGCATGCCCGAGGCCACCTCGATGAGATAGCCGAGGAGATCGGTGTTGAGGCCGTACTCGTAGGCCGACCCGGGCTGCATGGCGAGCGGCAGCTTCGCCAGCTTGCGCATGCCCTCGCCGATGGTCCCGGGCGTGGGCTCCAGGCCGTCGTGCACGCCGGCCTCTTCGTACAGCGCCGCCACGGGTCTGCCCCAGAAGCGATAGCTGATGCCCGAGGTGTGCGCCAGCAGGTCGATGATGGTGATCTCGCGTTTTGCCGGCACCGTGTCGTAGCCCTTCGACGCATCCGCCGGATCGCGCGGCACCATCACCTGCACGTCCTTGAACTCCGGAATGTATTTCGAGATCGGGTCGGCGAGGAGCAGCTTGCCCTCCTCCACGAGAATCATGATGCCGACGCTGGTGATGGGCTTGGTCATGGAGGCGATGCGGAAGATCGCGTCCTGCGGCATGGCCGCCGCGGAATCGGCATCGAGCGCACCGTAGCTCTTCTCAAGGACGATCCTGTTGTTGCGGGCCACCGCCACCACGGCGCCAGTGAGCTGCTTCGCGTCGATGTAGCTCTTCACCACGGCATCGACCCGCGCGAGCCTCTCCGATGACAGTCCCACGTTCTCGGGTCTGGTCTTCTCCAGATCCGCCGCGACTGCCGCGGGACCCGCGGGGACGAAACCGAATGCCAGCGCTGCGATGAGCGCGCGTGTCTGCCTCTTCATGCTGTGCGTCCTCCAGTTGTGGGGCCTGGCGAAGGCCGGCCCACTTGTCGTTCGATAAGAACAGCGGTCGGTCGGGCTCGCGGTCGGATCGGCCGCGGGACGGGTGGCCACGCGCCGAATCCCGCCGGGCGTACTTTGCACCATTTTCGGGTTGGGGATTCCATCGGCATCGGCATCGGCAGCCGATCGAGCCATCCCTCTCCCGGACCTTCCCTGGGCGTTTACGCCGTTTTTACACGAACCGGTCCAGAATGCTCCCATGGCTTCCGGAACGAAGATGGCGGACTGGAAAATCGGCGAGGCCGGCAGCGCCCGTGCCTACGGGCTGGCTGTGGCGGGATGCGCGGCGACCACGCTCGTCGCACTGCCGCTGCTCGACCGCGTCGACCTCACGAACATCGTGCTGCTGTACCTGCTGGCCGTGGTCCTCATCGCCACGGTCCTCGGGCGCGGCCCGGCCATCCTCGCGTCGTTCCTGACGCTGGCACTCTTCGACTTCTTCTTCGTGCCGCCCCGGTTCTCGATGACGGTGACGCACACCCAGCACCTCTTCACGTTTCTGGTGATGCTGGTGGTGTCCCTCATCATCAGTCATCTGACCTACGCGTATCGGGAGAAAGCCCGCGAGGCAGAGCGGCGCGCGGCGGAATCCGCTCTGCTGCATCGCCTGGCGGAAGCGCTATCGGGGTCATCCTCCCGGGAGGAGGTCGCGGCGCGTCTCGATGACGTGTGCCGCGGCGGACTGCGCGCAGACACCACGCTTTTCCTGCCGACGGCGGACGACCTCGATGTGGCCGCCGTACCCGAGACTCGACCGGCGGGCGTTGCCGAACAGATGGCAGCCCTTGGCGTCTACAAGACCGGAACGCCCATTCGCGCCGGAGCCGAACTCCGCGAGGGAGTTGCCACCGCGCTGCTGCCGCTCGAAGGTTCGACCCGGCGGCGCGGTGTGCTGGCCCTGCACTTCCGAGCGCCGGGCAGCCCGCAAACGAGCAGCCCGGTGCTCGACGCCATCGCGGCGCTGGTGACGACGGCACTGGAGCGCATCCACTTCGTCGAAGTCGCACACACGACCACGCTGGACATCCAGACGGAGAGGCAGCGCAACGCGATTCTGTCGGCGCTTTCGCACGATCTGAGGACACCGCTGACGGTGCTCTACGGCCTCGCCGACTCCCTCGCTCAAAGCAGTACCACCGGTCCCGAAGACCGCGCCACGGCCGAGCGCCTGCGCAGCCAGAGCCGGAACCTCCATCTCATGGTCGACAACCTGCTCGATCTCGCGCGCCTGCGCAGCGGACGGATCCGCCTGCGTCGCGACTGGCAATCGGTGCCTGAACTGGTCGGCGCGGTGGTGCAGGGCCTGCACCCGTGGCTCGACCCGGAACGCCTCGTCTTCGACTGGCCGGCCGATCTGCCGCTGGTGGAGGGCGACGCGGTGCTGCTGGAACGGCTGCTCGGCAATCTGCTGGAGAACGCCGTGAAGTACTCGCCGGCGGGATCGCCGATCGTGGTCGGTGCTCAGGTCGCCGATGACAGGCGGACCTTCCGGCTCTGGATCGACAACGCCGGCGACGGCTTTCCGCCGGATCGTGCCGACACGCTGTTCGCGATGTTCGAACGCGGTGCGACGGAGTCGACCGTGCCCGGCGTAGGAATAGGGCTCGCGGTGTGTCGCGCCGTGGTGGACGCCCATGGGGGCAGCATCACCGCGATGAATCGCGAAGGCGGCGGCGCACGCGTGCTCGTGGAACTGCCTTTGTCCGCATCCCCGGCCGTGCCACCGGAAGCGACGGACCCATGACCGACACGGCACCCATTCTCATCATCGAGGACGAACCGGACATCCGCCGGTTCGTGCGGGACACGCTGCGACGCGCCGGCTTCCGGACCGGCGAGGCAGATCGCGTCGCCGCTGCGCTGATCGAAGCCGCGGAGACACCGCCCCAGCTGGTGATCCTCGACCTCGGACTGCTCGACGGCGACGGCATGCGGTTCATCCGTGAGTTCCGCACCTGGTCGCGACGGCCGATCCTCGTGCTCTCGGCAAGGCAGGGCGAACAGGACAAGGTGGCCGCGCTCGACGCCGGCGCCGACGACTTTCTGACCAAGCCCTTCTCCGTGGCGGAACTGCTCGCACGGTTGCGCGCGCTGCTGCGCCGCGCCGAGGTCAGGGGCGAGGGGAATGAGTCGGCCGTCGTCCGCTTCGACGATGTCGAGGTGGACCTCGCGCGGCACGAAGTGCGGCGCGCGGGCGAACCCCTGAAGCTCACCGCCATGGAGTTCCGGCTGCTCGCCGAGTTCGTCGGCAATCCCGGCAAGGTGATGACCCATCGCGCCCTGCTCCGCGCCGTATGGGGTCCGGAGCATGTCGACGACAGCCACTACCTGCGCATCTACGTCGCCCACCTGCGGCAGAAGCTCGAGCGCAATCCCGCGCTGCCTGCCCGCCTGCTCACGGAAGTGGGCGTGGGCTACCGATTCGTCCTCTGAGTCGTCCTGTGAATCCGCCGGGCGCGCCCCGGCAAAGGAGTCCCGCCTGATGTCCTCCCCTTCCCGCGCCCCCAGGGCGAGACTGCCGGTCCTGGCGCTGGCGGCGCTCGGTGTCGTCTACGGCGATATCGGCACGAGTCCGCTCTACGCCTTCAAGGAAGCCTTCGCCGGCGCGCATGCGCTGCCTCTCAACGAGGCCAACGTGCTGGCTGCGCTGTCCGCCCTGTTCTGGTCGGTGATGCTGATCATCTCGATCAAGTACGTGGCGATCGTGCTCCGCTTCGACAACGA
>CAZEDA010000224.1:0-6187 GCA_964510915.1 uncultured Rhodocyclaceae bacterium
AGCCAGTCGAGGCCGACGCTCGGACTCACCTGCCAGGCATGGCTGCGCCAGTTGAAGAGCGAGCCGTCGAACACGGGTTGCAGCACGGTTGCGGGACCGAGGTAGCTCGCTCGGTTCTCGAGCTGGGACACCCCGACATCGAGAGCCGGCACGAACGTGTAGGTTTCCGACAGGCCGATGCGGGCGGCGACGCCGCCGGACAGGCCATAGGCCGTCCAGTGCGTGTCGACCCGACCCCCCGGCGTTGCGGAAGTCGGGAGTTCCGTCGAGAGACGCAGATAACCGGCGGTGAGCCGCGTCAGCACCTGGGTGGTCTCACTCCAGTCAAAAGTGCTGCTCTTGAGGGGAAGCCGGGTGACGTCCAGGTGCATGCGCGTGGGCTGCGTATTGATGTGATACCGGGCTGTGGTGAAGTCCGGTGAGTTCGTGAGATGGATCATCTGGGCGTAGCCGGGTCCCAGCTGTGTGGCGATCGCCGATTGGTTGGCACCCTGTGCCTGTGCAGACGTCGAGGCAGATCCTGCTGCGAACAGCAGCGCAGACGAAACGGCGGCGGCAATGTGTTTCATCGACACGCGGCAACTACCAGATGCGGACACGGTTGGTCGGGGGCAGATAGGCATCATCGTCGGGGCGAACGTCGAAGCTGTCGTACCAGGCGTCCACGTTGCGCAGAGGTGCCCACGCCCGCAGTGGCGATGGTGTGTGCACGTCGACGGCGAGGAGTTGACGGGTGATTTCCTCGCGCAGTGCCGAGCGCCACACCTGCGCCCAGCCATAGAAGAAGCGCTGTTCGCCCGTGAGGCCATCGAGCACCGGAGGCGTCGCGCCGTTCAGGGACAGGCGATAGGCGTCGAGCGCGACCAGCACGCCGCCGAGGTCCGCGATGTTCTCGCCGAGCGTCTGCCGGCCGTTCACTCTTGCGCCGGGCAGCGCCTCGATCCGGGAATACTGGTCGGCGAGGGCGCCTGCCCGTGCGTCGAACTCCCGGGCGTCGTCGGTCGTCCACCAGTCCCTGAGCACGCCGTAGCCGTCGGTCTTGCGGCCCTGGTCGTCGAATCCGTGCGTGATCTCGTGCCCGATGACAGCACCGATGCCGCCATAGTTGACCGCAGGGTCCGCTTCGGGATCGAAGAACGGCGGCTGGAGGATCGCTGCCGGGAAGACGATCTCGTTGTTCGTGGGGTTGTAGTAGGCATTGACCTGCTGCGGCGTCATGCCCCATTCCTCGCGATCCGCCGGACGGTCGAGCTTGCCGAGCAGGAACGCACGGTTGAATCGCCCTGCTGCGATGACACTGCCGTAGAGGTCCGTTTCGTCGATGACGAGTCCGTCGCTGCTGCGCCACCGCGACGGATAGCCGATCTTCACGCGGAAGCGCGCGAGCTTGTCGAGAGCCTGCTCCCGCGTGGCCGGCGACATCCATTCGAGCTTCTGGATGCGGGCCCGCATGGCCACGAGAAGATCCGCGACGAGCTTTTCCATCTTCGCTTTCGACGACGGCGGGAAGTGGCGTGCGACGTAAAGCCTGCCCAGCGGATCGCCGAGCAGCCGATCGACGATTTCCACGGCGAGCCGCTCGCGCGGCAGGCTTTGCTTCTGACCCCGCAGGAGCTTGCCGCGGAACGCGAAGTGCCGGTCGACGAAGCGCTTCGACAGAAACGGCGAAGCCTGATCCGTCGTCTGCGCGGCCTGCCATGCCTGGAGCGTGGCAATGGGGGTTTCCGAGAAGATGCGCGCGATGAGCGGGAACGCACTCTTCTCCGTCACCACCACCCGGGTGACATTCGCGCAACCGCCACCTTCGAGCCACGCGCGCCACGGAAAGCCCGGCGCGAAAGCCTCGAGGGCGTCGACCGACATCGGGTTGTACGTCTTGTTCGCGTCCCGCCTTTGCGCCAGTGTCCAGTGGACTTCAGCGATGCGCTTTTCGAGCGCGAAGATGTCGGCCGCCGCCTGGCGCGCATCGGGCCAGCCGATCCCGGTGAGTACATCGTGCAGGTAGGTGACATAGGCCTCGCGCACCGGTGCGAACGGCGCGGCGAGGTAGTAGTCGCGTTCCGGCAGACCCAGTCCCGCCTGCATGAGGATCAGCGCATTGCGGGTCGGATCGCGGGCGTCGCCGGCGACGTCCGTGGCGAAGAAGCTGCCACCCGGCAGGCCCTGCGCCCGCCCCATCAGGCGCGCGATGTCCTCGCGGGAGGTCGCTGCGCGGATGGCGGCCAGGTCCGCCTGAAGCGGCCGGGCATCTGCGGCTTCGATGCGCGCTTCGTCCATGAAGGCGCGATAGAGCGCGGCGATGCGCTTGCCGTCTTCGGATTCCGGGGCGGCTGCCTGTGCCTTCACGAGCGCGAGCATCCGGGCCTCGGACAGTTCTTCCAGCGTCATGAAGGCGCCGATGGCGACCTTGTCGGGCGGGATGGGTGTGTTGCGATAGAAGGTGCCGTTGCTGTGGCGGTCGAAGTTCTGCCCGGGGCGTACGGCGAGGTCGCGCCCGGCGAGGTCGAAGCCCCAGGTGCCGTAGTGCGGCGTTCCGGAGCGCGCCGGTTCCTCCGCCGTGGCGGCGCCGCACGACAGGGCGACAGCGAACGCGGCTGCCCGCAGCGCGAGCCATGCGAACTGCATGCGTCGGGGCCTTCTGTGGCGGGGGGGCATCGGAACGGATCCGGAGCGAGATGGCCGGAGATTGGCGCAACGGCGCCGCGGTTGCAATGGGCGCAACGCTCTGCGCGCGGCGCGTCAGGCTCCGGTCCCGTCGCCGAGCACGGCGTCTCGTACCGCGCGCCAGCTCGCTTCGTCGGGAGCGAACAGCAGGCCGCCGCTGCGCTGCGTCGGACGATAGGGCGTGCCGTCGTAGTGGGCGCTGAAGCCGCCGGCCTCGCGATGGAGAAGCCAGCCCGCGGCGTGGTCCCAGGGCATCAGCTTGTTGTACATCAGCACATGGCAGTCGCCGGTGATGGCGAGCCGGTACTCCTGGGCGGCGCAGCGCAGGCTCGTGGTCGAGCGGAAGCGCGCGAGCCTGCAGGCGACGTGCGTGCGCATCGGCTCGGCAAGAAAACCAACGGCCGCGACGGCTTCCATCTTTGCCACGTCGTCGGGCGGTGCGACGGCGAGGCGGCGCGAGAGACCGCCTTCGAACTCCATCCAGGCGCCGCCGTCGCGGATGCCGAGGCAGGTGTTGCGGCCGATGGGGTCGTGAATGATTCCCGCCACGATGTCGCCATGGACGATCGCCGCCGCCATGACCCCGAATGCCGGCAGGCCGGCGACGAAGTTGCGGGTGCCGTCGACCGGGTCGATCACGAAGGCGAGCGGCGCTTCGCCCAGACGGTCGAGCAGGGCGGGGTCCCGTGTCGCGGCTTCCTCGCCGATGATGAGGGCGTCCGGATACCAGGCCGCGAGCTGCGCGCCGATCACGCGTTCGGCGGCTTCGTCCGCGTCGGTCACGAGATCCACCGCGGAGCTCTTGGTGCGGACCTCCTCGGCCTGCAGACGGTTGAACCGCGGGAGGATCTCGGCGCGCGCCGTGTCGGCGAGCAGGCTGGCGATACGACGCACGGCGTCGGGCGTGAAGGTCATGGGTTCTCGTCGGGATTCGTGGGCGGAGTGAACGTTGCGTCGACCCCGTTCCGGCGGTTCGCGCGTTCCATGCCGTGAGACTACACTTTTCGAATGACCGAAGACGCGGACGACGAGACGCTGATGGTTCGCTACGCCCTGGGCGAGGCGGCGGCGTTCGCCATTCTGTATGAGCGGCACCGTCGGGGCCTCTATCGCTTCTGTCTGCGCATGGCGCCCGATCGGGGCCGCGCGGAGGAGGTGTTCCAGGACACCTGGCTCAACCTCGTCCATTCGCGCGCCCGCTACCGGGTCGAGGCGCGCTTCATCACCTTTCTCTACCAGATCGCCCGCAATCGCATGATCGATGTTCTGCGCAAGGATGGCCGCACGGCCTTCTCGCTCGATGACGAAGCGGGAGAAGGCCTCGCTGCCACGCTGGAGTCGCCGCCGTCCGAGCAGCCTCATCGCATGCTGGAGCGCAAGCGCGACGCGGAGCGTATGGTGGAAGCCCTGGAGTCGCTGCCGCTCGCGCAGCGCGAAGCTTTCCTGCTGCACGAGGAGGGGGAACTCACTCTGGAAGAGATCGCCACGCTGACCGGCGTGGGCCGCGAGACCGTGAAGAGTCGGGTGCGCTATGCGCTCGCGCGCCTGCGTACCGCGCTGCGGGAGGAAGCCGATGTCTGACGATCGCGACTGGGACGCCGAACTCGAGGCCGCGGCCGCCGTGCGCCGGCGATATCGCGATGTCGCGGCATCGGACGAACCGCCGGCGGCCCTGGACGATGCCATCCTGGCAGCCTCCCGGCGGGCGGTGTCGGCGGGTCCGGTGCCGCTCGGCGCGTCGCGCTGGCGGTCCTGGCGGATGCCGCTGGCCGCCGCGGCGGTGATCGTCCTGAGCGCGTCTGTCGGACTGCTCATGTGGGACGACAAGGTGCACGAGCAGTGGTCCTCCGAGGAACACGGTCCGGTGTCTTCGGGCGCGCTGCCGGACCCGGCAGACGTCTCGCCGAAAGCAGGCATGCCGGACGTGTCCGCGGAAATGGCTTTGCCGCAGGCGCCGTCAGCTTCCGCGGACTCCGCGGGCAGGGCTCCATCCCGGCAGGAAGCTGGGACCCCGCGGAACCTTCTTCGGAGCGAGGTCGAGGAAGCGGCAGCGCTCGGGGCCGCCTCGAAGAAAGCCGTCACGATGCCGGAGAGCGCGCGCAGTGTCGCCGACGCGTCGGCACAGTCGGCACCAGTGCCATCGCCAGTTGTCCCAGCCGCACCGGCGCCACCCCTGGCGTCGGCCCCAGGCACTGCCTACGAACTGGTCGCGAGGACCCTCGAGGCGGACCGGCAGGAGAAGCCGGCCGAGGCGACTGCCAATGCCGAGACGCCCGTATCCGCTGCCAAGTCCGCTCCCAGGCGGTCCGAAGCCGACGCGATGGAAAGCCGGGAGTTTTTCGCCGGCGGTGAGCGCGCGGGCAGGCTGCGGGGTTCAGCGCCCGGGGCGGTCGCGCCGGCAGCGGCTCCCCGCGTCGGTCGCAACGACGATGGTGTCGAGGAATTGCGCGTCATCGGCTTGCTGTGGGAGGCCGGCCGGCAGGCCGATGCCGTGGAAGCCCTGCGCAGGTTGCGTTGCCGCAAACCCTACGTCCCGATCCCGCCGGACTATCCGGTGTCCCTCACCGCCCCGCTGGTATGTCCGCAGGCCGCTAAAGAACCATCCGCGCCCGACCGTTAACCATGGCGATGCCGGGGCACCTGTTTCCCGGCCCTTTTCCGGCGGAGCGCCCCCCGCGCCTCCCGCCCTGGACGCTGCGGATGGAAAAGAAAGAGTTCGATGACCTGAAGGCGACGGGCAAGCTGCCGTCTCCCTCCGGTGTGGCCCTGCGGATCATGGAACTGTGCCGGCAGGATGACGTGAGCCTCGACCAGATCGGCCGGGTCGTGCAGGCGGACCCCGCGCTCGCAGGGCGGCTCATCAAGTTCGCGAACTCCGCCATGGCCGGACCGCGTCGGCCGGTGGCCGCGGTGAGCGATGCCATCCGCCTCCTGGGCGTGAAGACCGTTCGCCAGCTGGCGCTCGGCTTCTCGATCATGGGTCAGCATCGCGGTGGCGCCTGTGCCAACTTCGACTACGGCCAGTTCTGGGCCACCTCCCTTGCCGCCGGCATCGCCGCCAATGCGCTCTGCGTGCGTACCCGCACGGCCCCGCCGGACGAGGCGTTCTGCTGCGGCCTGCTCTCCAATGTCGGAGCGCTGGCGCTTGCCACCCTCTATCCGGAAGCCTACGGCGGCGTGCTCGCGAAGACCTATCCGACACCGGACGCGCAGATCGCCCGTGAGCGCGAAGTCCTGCACACCGACCATCGGGAACTGACAGCGGCCCTGCTGGAGGAATGGATGATGCCCCGCGTGTTCGTGGGGGCGGTCGCCAATCACGAGAACCCGGCAGATGCCAGTTTCCCCGAGGGCTCGCGTGACGCGATCCTCTGTCAGCTTCTGCATCTGGGCGCGAAGATCGGCCGGTACTGCTCGGGCGACGATTCGCTGCGCAAGGCCATGCTGTCGGACATGATCTTCGACGGCGCGAAGATCGGTCTCGACTCGGAAGCCCTGGCTCTCATCACGGATCAGATCGTCA
>CAZEDA010000225.1:0-6167 GCA_964510915.1 uncultured Rhodocyclaceae bacterium
CGCGAACGCGATCCGGGGCATGTCCAGCAGACTGTCGCCCGTGCCGACCACGAACACGCCCGCGAGACTGCCGAGGACAGCGGGCGCCAGCGGGTCGTCCCGAAGCTTGCCGAGCGTCACGCGCCACAGGGCGAGCGCACAGAGCAGAGAGAACAGTGCGAACCCCGCGATGCCCTGTTCGAACAGCAGGTGCACCGCGAGATTCTTGGCGTGCCACGGCATGTGGTGCCGGTCGCTGGAGAAGAACCAGCGCGCTCCGCCGTCGGTGAAGGTCGGATTGGCGATGAGTTGCGCGCCTTCGGCATCGAGCAGTTCGATCGAGGAGATCTCCGCTGCGGTTCCCGGTGACGCGAGGGCCAGCGAGAACGTGATGAAGCGCTGGGCGAGCGGGAATCCTCGCGTGGGCGGGGTGTCTCCCTGCAAGGGCCACTCGTAGGTTTGCCAGTCCGCGGTGGGTCCGGCGATCTTGTTCTGGCCGACCAGGCACGCTTCGTTGTAGAGCAGGTGCTTCTCGCAGACTTCCGCATGCAGTTCTACCGGTGTCTTGGACCGCATGCGCACGCGGACCCGGGCGTTGCCGCCAGGTTCGTCGATGCGCTGGGAGACGCGGAAGATCTCGCCCCAGCCCAGCACGTGCTTGCCGCTGGTGAGCAGCATGCGCCAGGCACCATCGTCCCGGATCCACAGCACCGTGCCGGTCTGGTCCTCCTGCGACCCCGACAGCAGGCGCGAGGCGGCATAACGACCGAGTCCGCGCCCCATGAGTTCGTCGGCCGGTCCGTGCAGAAGCCCCAAGGCTCCCTGCGCGTGGGCGACGCGAGTCCCGACGTCGGTCTGCAGGGTAGACCAGCGATCGCCCATGTAGCTCCCGCCCGAGAAAACGGCCACAACGAGCCCGACCATCCCCAGCATGCCTCCACGGATCGCATGCCCGCGGATCGAGGCCGGCCACGGACTGCGTCCCGCAGCGGCCGCGACGACGATCACCAGAGGCGCGATCGCGGCGACGAAGCCCGCGGCGGGAGCGGAGGATGTCTCGCTCCAGTACATCGAGACCCAGGCGATGCCCGGACTCAGGCCCACGACCGCCGCCACCAGCAGCACGGCTGCGGCCGGGATCGAGGATTGGCCTTCGCGCGACCGCCAGAGCGTCAGCGCTGCGGCGAACACGGCGGCGCCGGCGAGCGCAACGTAGCCGAGATAGGCGCCCTTGGGCAGCGCCTGGCAGACAACCCAGTAGACCCCGGCGAGTGCAATGCCACCTGCGATGCCGACCGCACGCAGTGCCATCGGCATGCCTGGTACGGCGGCGACCGCGGCAGGCAGCAGGGCGAAGACGCCCAGCGTAGCCACGAGGCCACGGTATCCCCCCACCGGAAACACGCTGAAGGCGGCAGCCGCAAAGGCGCACAGCAGTACCACTGTCGCGACGACGCCACCGGCGCGGACGTTGTCGCGGCTTCGCGCGGACTGACGCAGCCCCGCGATCGCGACGAGCGCGAGGCCGATCGGCACACCGGCGTACACCACGCGAGAGAACGAGGTGAGGGCGGCGTACCCGCCGAGTGCGAGGGCGGCCCCGGAGAAGATCCACCCGGCCGGTGACCGGGCGCGCAGCAGCGACACGGCGGCGAACGGGAACGCGAGCACCAGAGCCGCGTCGAGCGCCGCGCCTCCCACGTGCATCTCCCAGAAAAGGCCGGTGGCACGGTAGTCGGTCGAGAAGTTCGTGAGGCCCGTGTTCGCGAAGCGCTCCCACACCACGGTGAGACCGATGGTCGCGAGCATGCCGGTCATGCCGGCGAGGAAGTGATTCGTGTTCGGGTCCGAACGTCGATCTTCCTGTCGCAGCCATAGAGGCAGCAGGAGCAGGACCAGCGGCAGACTCTTTGCGAGTCGCACGGAATTCAGCGGCTCGTAGTAGCCCTGCCACCAGCCGAGGACGAGCCCGCCGGCATCGGCGATCCCTCGCTCCATGCTCACGAACAGCGACAGCAGGTAGGCGGCGAGCAGCGCCGCGCCCATCAGGGCGCCGATCGACTGTGTGCGGCCCGTGCGTGGGGGACCGGTCACGGTCCAGCGAGCGTAGCCGCCCGCAGCCGCGGCAAGCGCGAGGAGGTCGAGTTCCTCCACGACCAGCCACCCGGTCCAGGGCATGCCGCCGATCAGCGGCAGCAGCGGGAGCAGCCAGCGAGGCCACGCGCCGGGCACCCATGCCGCGAACCCGATGGCGAGGAACATGGGCAGCAGGAACCACACTCCGAACGTCGGGTGGTGAACGGCGAGCAGGCAGCCTGCCGCCAGCGAACCGAGCGAGGCAGCCGCACTGGCGACCCGACCCAGCGCCGAGGACGGCTCGGGTGACTTCTCCTCGGCGCGTGAGCGCCGTCGTCGCCGGCGAACGCGTTGCACTTCCGGTGCGTTCTCCAACGGCCGCGATCCCTCTTCCGGATTTCCCGGGGACGTGGGCAGATCGTTCATGTCCGCGTCTGCCGGACGGGAGATGCCGGCATCGTCGGGGAGAGCCGGACGGGAATGCGGCGCGGCCCGAACGCTCCGCGGAACCGTTCGAAACGTCCGGGGATCTCGGTCGCGCAGTGGGGGCAGTGGCCGCCCGGCGTCAGGTGGTAGGCGCGGATGTCGTGCCAGTCGCGCGTGACCAGCGCCGCACGGCAGTGGGGGCAGAAGGTCGTGCCGCCGGTCGCGTCGTGCACATTGCCTGTGTAGACGTATTGCAGGCCTTCGGCCATCGCGATATTGCGGGCCCGGGTGAGCGTGGATGCGGGGGTTCGAGGTCGGTCCTGCATGCGGTAGTCCGGGTGGAACGCCGTGAAGTGCAGCGGCACGTGCGTTCCGAGGTCCTTGGCCACCCAGGCGGACAGCGCCGCCAGTTCCGCGTCGCTGTCGTTCGCGTCCGGGATGAGCAGCGTGGTGATCTCGACCCACACGTCCGTCTCGTGGACGAGGTAGCGCAGCGTGTCGAGCACCGGTGCGAGGCGGGAGCCGGTCTGCCGGAAGTAGAAGTCCTCGGTGAACGCCTTCAGATCGACGTTCGCGGCATCCATGTGTGCGTAGAACTCGCGGCGCGGCTCGGGGTGCATGTAGCCCGCGGTCACGGCGACCGACTTCACGCCGCGGTCCCGGCAGGCCTGCGCCACGTCGATGGCGTACTCGGCGAAGATCACGGGATCGTTGTAGGTGTAGGCCACGCTCCGGCACCCGCCGCGCACAGCGGCGTCCGCGATGGCCTCCGGACTCGCCTGATCCATGAGCCTGTCCATGTCGCGAGACTTGGAGATGTCCCAGTTCTGGCAGAACTTGCAAGCGAGGTTGCAGCCGGCCGTGCCGAACGACAGAACCGAAGAGCCCGGGTAGAAGTGGTTGAGAGGCTTCTTCTCGATCGGATCGATGCAGAAGCCGGACGAGCGGCCGTAGGTCGTGAGCACCATCCGGTCGCCGGTCCGCGCACGCACGAAGCACGCGCCGCGCTGACCGTCGTTCAGCCGGCAGTCGCGCGGACACAGGTCGCACTGCAGACGTCCGTCTTCGGTGGCATGCCACCAGCGGGCGGGATGTGCCTCGTCTTCCAGCGCCAGAGTCACGTCGTCTCGTTCCAATGCTGCACGGTGTAGCGGGAGATGCGCAGGTCCTCGGTGCGGACGTCCGCCGGCAGTCCCGCCTTGCGTTTCAGGTGCGCGAGGAAGTCGCGCGGGTCGGGCAGCGATTCCCAGACCTGCGGGAGGAACGTGCCGCGGTGCGGACCGTGTTCGAGGATGAGCCCGTCGACGCCGGGCCGCAGCTGGCGCAGCAGGTCGGCCTCGTCGGTGAAGCGGATCGGCTCGGCGGCGGACAACAGACTTACCTCCAGGTCGACCTCGTCGAACTCGCGAAGCGACAGCGGCCGGAAGCGCGGATCGAGGAATGCCGCCGAGCGCGCATTCTTCTCGACATCCTCGCGCAGCGGTCGCTGGGGCGTGAGGCTGCCGATGCATCCGCGCAGTTCGCCCTGCTTGTGCAGCGTCACGAACACGGCGCCCGGCTCCTGCAGCCACGGGGCGTCGGCCCGAACCTGGCGATCGAGGCCCAGCTGCCGGGCGATGGCGGCCCGCGCGATCCGGAGCAGCGTCGTGCCGCGGTCCTCCTCCTTCGCTTCGGTTGCACCGCCGGGCGTGCCGTCGAACAAGGCGATTGACGCATACCCCACGACGCGCTGCCGATCGCCGGCCGTGTCGCCGGAGTTTCGCAGGTCGAGGAGCTGCGCCTGCATGCCCCGGCGCCGCGCAGCGAGCAGCAGACCGTTGACGGGCGCTGCGCCGCAGGCCTCGTGCGGATCGATGTCCGTCGAGAAAGCGAGCATGCGCCGCACCGTGCTCTGGTCCGTGCGCCGTGCGGCGTCGTACGGCTGATAGTGGGAGAGGTCCGAACTCACGACGATGAGCGTCTCCGGTCCGCCCCAGAGCCGGTCCAGCACTTCGGCGACCTCTTCCGGGCTCGCACGACCCACGGCGAGCGGCAGCAGCCGGAATCTGCCCAGCGCCTCCACGAGAAACGGCAGATGCACCTCCAGCGCGTGCTCCTGCGCGTGGGCCTGCGGGCTGACGACGACCTGCGGGAGGTCGGCCAGGGCCGCGACGGCCTGCGAGTCAACCATGACATCGCCGAGCGGTGTCGCGAACCGTTCCGCCCCCGGGAGCGCCAGTCCGTGAACCGCGACGCGATGCGTCGGTCCGAGCAGCACCACCGTGCGGACTTTGTCGCGGAGCGGGGCGAGGCGGGCATAGGCGCTCGCGGCCACCGGCCCGGAGTACACGTAGCCCGCATGGGGGGCGATCAGCGCTTTCGGCGCTGCCGCGGCGCCGTGGGGCTGCGCTTCCGCCAGCAGGGTGCGGACGTCCCGCCGCAGCGCGGCCGGGTCGGCGGCGTAGAACTGCCCGGCCACCGCCGGGGGACGTGTCGTGACCTGCATCGCTGGAACCTCTCTGGGGTATTCGGGCAGCGTAGCGCCGGGGTCCGCGGCCCGCAACCGCGGCTTTCCGGAGGGTCGGCCGGCGTTGACCGCACTGCAGCACGTCGCTTACATTACTGACCAGTCAGTCAATAACACGCTCCATGTCCAAATCCGCTTCGCCGGCGCTCACCCGCTGGACCCGCCGCAAGGAAGCCCGTCCCGCCGAACTCCTGGCCGCCGCCCTCGACATCTTCGTCGAGAAGGGCTACGCCGCCACCCGCCTCGACGACGTGGCGGCCCGGGCCGGTGTCAGCAAGGGCACCTTGTACCTCTATTTCGACAGCAAGGAGAGTCTCTTCAAGGCCGTGATCCGCGGCGGCCTCGTGCCGGCCATCCAGCGCGGCGAGAAAGTGTTCGAGGAACACACGGGCGCCATGGCCGAACTGCTGGAGAAGATCATCTTCGGCTGGTGGGAGGAGGTCGGCAATTCGCAGCTGGGCGGCATCCCCAAGCTCATGTTCGCCGAGGCCAAGAACTTCCCGGAACTCGCGGACTTCTACTACACCGAGGTCATCAGCCGCGGGTACGGCCTGGTGCGCAAGGTGCTGGAGGCCGGTCGCGAGCGCGGCGAGTTCATTGCGATCGACCCTGAATACGGTACGCGTCTGGTCCTGGCGCCCATGGTGTTCCTGCTGCTGTGGCGCCACTCCTTCAGCATGTGCGAGCGTCAGCCGATCGATCCCGAGAAGTATCTGGGCATCCACATGCGACTCGCGCTCGACGGTCTTCGTGCGAGACCGGCCGCAGGTGCCGGCCCGGCGCCGGAGGCCCGATGAGCACCGCCCCGGGCAGGCGCGGTCCCTGGACGCGCAGGATCCTGCTGGCGATCGCCGTCGTGGTGCTTGCCGGCGGCGCGGCATGGGCCCTCAAGCACCGCGGCGCCGCGAAGAGCGACGCGACGAAACCCGCCGAGACGCGGGTGATGGAACTCGCCCCCGTCGACCTCGGCGAAGTGGCGCAGGGACCGCTTCAGCACACGATTCCCCTGTCCGGCACGCTGCGCCCCTACGCCAGGACCCAGGTGAAGTCGAAGGTGGCCGGGGAGCTCCGTGAATTGCGCGTTCGCGAAGGCACGACGGTGCGTCGCGGTGAACTGATCGCCCAGATCGACGACACCGAACTCCGCGCGCGCGTCGCCGAAAAGCGGGCGGGACTGGAA
>CAZEDA010000226.1:0-6156 GCA_964510915.1 uncultured Rhodocyclaceae bacterium
CCTCCGTCTCAACAGCGCCCACACCTCTCGGCTGTTCTCGAATTTTTAAAGAGCAAATTGGTTGCGGGGGCAGGATTTGAACCTACGACCTTCGGGTTATGAGCCCGACGAGCTGCCAGACTGCTCCACCCCGCGACCGGCGAATCAAGACTTGGAATTCTAGTGTGACCCCATGATGTCGTCAACACTCCGACACCAAAAAAATGCAATTCAGAGGTCCATCCAGCTCAGCAGCGGGCCCCACTGACCCGCCTCGCGCGCGGCCACATATCCCGGAAGATCGAACAGACTCAAGCCGTTGAACGCCGCGTTCGCGTACAACTGCGTGTCCCGGAAGTACGTGAGTACCGGAAGATCGAATTGCCCGAGAAATGCCTCGAGCGTCGCCGCCGCCCGGGTACGAGGATCGACCCGCATGCCGACGATGCCGATCACGGTGTCCTTCTTCTGCACCGACTTCTCCGCGAGCAGCATGTTCAGGAAGTCGCCGGTGGCGGCCATGTCGAAGAGCGACGGCTGCACAGGCACGACGACCTTGTTCGCGAGCTTCAGCGCATGCGCGAGATTCTTGCCGTGCAGACCGGCAGGCGAATCGATCACGAGCCATGCGTACTTGTCTTCGCCATCCGGCCCGCGGTCGCCGAGCTTTGCGATGCGCGGTTCGTGATCGCCGCGGACCGCCAGCCACTGGAGCGCACTCTTCTGCCGGTCGAGATCCCAAAGCGCCACGGAATGCCCGAGGCTCGCCAGTCCGCCCGCCAAGTTCGTCGCCAGGGTGGTCTTGCCTGCGCCGCCCTTGGGATTCGCCACCAGCACCGTTCTCATTGGAACCTCGCCGTCAGATCACCGATTCGGAAGCTGCCTCGTCAGACTTGTTCTCCACCCCGTCAGCTGTCGGCTCTTCGGCCGGTTTGGACAGTTCTTCGTCACCGGATTCCGCAACCGGCTCGACGAGACCCTCATCGGTGACCTCGTCGTTCGAGTCCGAGCTCTCGTCGCCCTCCTCGCCGCCCTCTTCCGCCGGGGCCGTACTTCCATCGGCAACGCCAGGAAGACGTTCGAGCAGCGACCCGAGATCCTCGAGAGGCGGCAGTTCCGACAACGCGCGAAGCGAGAGGTCATCCAGGAACTGACGCGTCGTCGCATACAGCCCCGGCCGACCCGGCACATCACGATGGCCGACCTGTTCGATCCAGCCGCGATTCTCCAGCGCCTTGAGAACGGTCGCCGCGACCGACACACCGCGAATGTCCTCGATATCGCCTCGCGTGACGGGCTGACGGTACGCGATGATCGCGAGCGTCTCGAGCACGGCCCGCGAATAGCGAGGTGGCTTCTGCGGATTGAGCCGGTCCACCACGAACTGATATTGCGGACGGGTCTGGAAGCGCCAGCCGCTCGCCACCGGAACGAGTTCGACCCCGCGCCCCTCCCACTCCTGGCGCAGTTCCTCCAGCAGTCTGCGCAGCAGGTCTCCGTCGAGTTCCTCGTCGAAGAGCTTGCGCAACTGCGCGACGGACAGCGGCTCCGGACTCGCGAGCAGCGCGGTCTCCAGAACGATGCGCGCCTGTTTCAGATCAATCGACGGTGTTTCCATCCTTCAGTCTCACGTAGATCGGTGCAAACGCCGCCTGCTGGCTGACGGAGATGAGGTATTCCTTCGCGAGTTCGAGCACCGCGAGAAGGGTGACGACGAGTTCCGGCACGCCGCGCTCGGGCACGAAGAGATCGGTGAATTCCGCGTAGGCGCGATCCCGCAGGGTACGAAGCACGCGGCTCATGTGCTCGCGTACCGACAACTGCTCGCGGGTCACCCGGTGATGCCGGGTCGACTTCGCCCTGGCGAGGAGGCCCAGCCACGCCTGACGGAGATCTTCCGGGTCCACGTCGGGCAGTTGCAGGGCAAAAACCCTCTCGACCGCGGCCTGGACCATCGCGTAGTCCCGACCTGCCTGAGGAAGCTCATTCAGTTTGTGTGCGGCGAGCTTCATCTGCTCGTACTGCAGCAGCCTCCGCACGAGTTCCGCCCGGGGATCCTCGGGTTCCGCCTCGCCGTCGCTTTCCGTCGGCGGCCTGGGCAGGAGCATTCTCGACTTGATCTCGATGAGCACGGCCGCCATGAGCAGGTACTCCGCGGCCAGTTCGAGATGGCTCTGGCGCATGGCGTCGACGTACTCGAGATACTGACGGGTCAGGTCCGCCATGGGGATGTCGAGCACATCCAGGTTGTGCCGCCGGATCAGGTACAGGAGCAGGTCGAGCGGTCCTTCGAAGGTCTCCAGAAAGACTTCCAGGGCATCCGGCGGAATGTAGAGGTCCGTCGGAACATCCAGAAACGGCTTGCCGTGGACCTTGGCGACCGTGGACGCCGCCGGCTCCTGCTCGGGGACCGGCTCTTCCGGTCGCTGGCCTTCGATGACGGTAAGTTCCACCAAGTTATTGATATTCCATGCGGATGTACTGGCACGCGGACTCGCCGCCGGCGGCAGAAAGGCCCCGGGGAATCCCCAGGACCCCGGCATTATCTTGGAAACCGCCGGGGAAGACCACGCGCCCGACGACGTTGCCCCGCCCACCCCGCAAGCGCCGCCATAAAGGTTCCCCCCCGGTTGCCGATACTCCGTGCGTTCCCGTCGGAAATTGTTCGGCGCCTCAGATCGGGCGGCGCCCGGATGCTCAGGGGAACATCCTGCCCGATCCAGAATCCGGAGAACCCGAATGTCCGACCTGCTCAAGACCATCGATGCCCGAACCAAGCTCGCCGGCACGAACAAGCTCGAGATCCTTCTGTTCTCGCTGGGCACGGACACCCGGACCGGTCGCCGCGAAACCTACGGCATCAATGTCTTCAAGGTCCGGGAGGTCATGCGATCGCCGGACGTGACCCGCGCGCCCGAGATGCCCTCTTCCGTGGAAGGGATGGTCAGTCTCCGGGGCAACCTCGTGCCCGTGGTGGATCTCGCCAAGTACGCGGGCATCCCGATCGAGTCCCCGGCGCAGATCATGATCGTCACCGAGTACAACGGACACACGCAGGGCTTCCTCGTCGAGGCGGTGGACACGATCCTGCGCCTCGACTGGTCGGCGATGCGCGTTCCTCCCGAGATGCTCGTGGCGAACATGGGCGGGCTGGTCACCGCGGTGACCGAACTCAAGGACGGCCGTCTCGTGATGATGCTCGACGTGGAGAAGATCCTCGCCGAGACCAGTCGCCAGGATGACGAGCATCTGTTCCTCAACATCCGGCCGACCGAGGCGGTGGCCTCCAAGACCGTCCTGTTCACGGACGACTCCCAGGTGGCCAGAAAACAGATCCAGCGCACGCTCGATGCCATGGGGGTGCGTTCCGTGAGCGCCGTCAACGGGGCGCAGGCCTGGCAGGAACTCGACCGGATCGCGAGCGCGGCTTTCTCGGCCAAGCGCCCGCTGTCCGACTACGTGAACCTCGTGCTCACCGACGTCGAGATGCCGGAGATGGACGGCTACATGCTTACCAAGCAGATCAAGAGCGATCCGCGCACCTCGAAGCTTCCCGTGATCATGCACTCGTCGCTTTCCGGCATGCAGAACCAGCAGCTCGGGCGGACCGTCGGCGTGGACGAGTACGTATCGAAGTTCGAACCCCAGAAGCTTGCCGAGGCGCTCACCCGCCGCCTCACCAGCGAAGCTTGATGCCTCACCCAGTTCAGGAACATCCATGGATCTGTCGGAAAACCAGACTCTGATCGACGCGGTCGACGCCCGCACCAAACTCGCCGGTTCCAACAAGATGGAGATCCTGCTGTTCTCCCTCGGAACCCGCGAAACCTTCGGCATCAACGTGTTCAAGGTGCGCGAAGTCACGCGCACCCCGCCGATCACGCGCACGCCGAACATGCCTGCCGGCGTGGAAGGGGTGATCTCGCTCCGCGGCAACATCATTCCGGTCATCAGCCTGGGCAAGTTCATCAACATCTCGGGCGCCGAAGGGTGCAACTCCGAGACGATGATGGTGACCGAGTACAGCCGGCGCACACAGGGCTTCCTCGTGCAGGACGTGGACCGCATCGTCCGCGTCGACTGGGACAAGGTGAAGTCGCCCGAATCCGTCCTGTCCGGCCATGAGGGACTGATCACCGCGATCACCGAGCTGCCCGACGGCAAGCTCGTGTCCATCCTGGACGTCGAGCAGATCCTGGTGAGCGCCTTCGGCGAGGAAGCGATTCCCGACCTGCAGAGCGTGCAGTCCGAGCGGCAGCACACCGTGTTCTTCGTCGACGACTCGATCGTCGCCCGCAAGGAGATCGCGCAGGTCCTCGAGAAGCTCGGCGTGAAGCATCACCAGGCCAACAACGGCATGGAAGGCTGGGAGCGCCTGCGCGCCCTGGCGAGCCGCGCCCAGGCCGAGGGCGAGGATCTCAGCCAGTCGATCAGTCTCATCCTGCTCGACGCCGAGATGCCGGAGATGGACGGCTACGTGCTCACCCGCAACATCAAGGGCGATCCGCGGTTCGACAAGATTCCCGTGGTGATGCACTCGTCGCTGTCGTCGGAAGCCAACCGTGCGATGGGCAAGAGCGTGGGCGTCGACGCCTACGTGGCCAAGTTCGATCCGGTCGTACTCGCCGACACCCTGCGGCCGCTGCTGCAGCGCTGACCGCACGGAGACCCGCTTTGAACGCTTTTCTGGAGCAGTACCGATGAGTGAGAACATGAAGTTCCTGGTGGTCGACGATTTCTCGACCATGCGCCGGATCATCCGAAACCTTCTCAAGGAACTCGGATACACCAACGTCGACGAGGCGGAGGATGGCATCGCCGGTCTCGCGAAACTTCGCAGCGGCGGCTTCGAGTTCGTCGTGTCCGACTGGAACATGCCCAACATGACCGGCATCGACATGCTCCGCGCCATCCGCGCCGACGAGCAGCTGAAGCACCTGCCCGTGCTGATGGTGACGGCCGAGGCCAAGAAGGAAAACATCATCGAAGCCGCTCAGGCCGGAGCGAGCGGCTATGTGGTCAAGCCGTTCACCGCCGCCACGCTCGAAGAGAAGATCAACAAGATCCTGCAAAAGCACGGGGTGACGACATGAGCGCGGCAGCGACCCAGGATTCCGACGAACTCGAAGCGCTGTTCGACAGCATCGTTGCGGAGACGTCCAAGCCCGCCGCACCGGCAGCGCCGCCGCCCGCCGCGCTGACCGCCGCCACCGCCACCGCCGATGCGGCCCAGAACGACGTGGTGCATCGTCTCGGCCAGCTGACGCGAACGCTGCACGACAGCCTGCGCGAACTGGGCTACGACAAGATGCTCGAAAAGGCAGCGCAGGCGCTGCCGGACACGCAGGACCGGCTGCAGTACATCGCGACGATGACCGAGAAGGCCGCCAGTCGCACGCTGGCCGCCACGGAAGCCGCGCAACCCATTCAGGAGAGCATCGGCGCCACCGCCGAATCGCTCTCGGCAGACTGGGATCGTCTCTACTCCAACGAGATGTCGGTGGAAGACTTCAAGGCACTCGCGGGACGCACACGGGAGTTCCTGCGTGCGGTACCGGATCAGGCGCGCGTCACGAACGATCATCTTCTCGAGATCATGATGGCGCAGGACTTCCAGGACCTCACGGGTCAGGTCATCAAGAAGATGACAGAGATGACCCAGCAGGTGGAGAAGCAGCTGCTCGAACTGCTGCTCGACCAGCTGCCGCAGGAACGCAAGGAAGCAATCGAGGCAAGCGGTCTTGCCGGGCCCGTCATCAAGGCGGACGGCTCCACCGATGTCGTCACGGACCAGCAGCAGGTCGACGACCTCCTCGAGAGCCTCGGCTTCTAGAACCGGCAAAGGACACACGCCATGAGCGAATTTGCTGGGATGGAAGAACTGCTTCAGGACTTCCTCACCGAAGCCAACGAGCTGCTGTCCGACGTGGACAACAAGCTCGTCGAGCTCGAGAAACGCCCGGATGACGCCGGGCTGCTGAACGACATCTTCCGCGGCTTCCACACGATCAAGGGCGGCGCGGGCTTCCTCAGCGTGGAGGAGCTGGTCCGCCTTTGCCACCTGACCGAGAACCTGTTCGACCGGCTGCGCAACCGTGAGATCAAGCTGAGCGCCGACCTGATGGACGTCATCCTGTCGGCGACCATGGGCGTGCGGGAGATGTTCTCGTACCTGGA
>CAZEDA010000227.1:0-6151 GCA_964510915.1 uncultured Rhodocyclaceae bacterium
GGTCTGCTGCTCGCTCTTCTCCTGTCGGCATCCGGAGTTCCGGCCCTCGCGATGAACGCGAGCGACGTCGCGTCGTGCGGACCCAACGCGAAGACGAGCGTGGAGACGCTGCGCGGCCTCATCGACATTCACGTGATCTGCGATCGGGTGTTCTTCGAACTGCCGGTTGACCTGCTCGGCAAGGACCTGCTGGTCACCGCCGAGTTCGCTGCGGTATCCGTCGACACGGAGGAAGCCTCGCCCGGCGAGATCGTCTTCAACGGACTGATGCGATTCGTTCGCCGTGGCGGCAAGGTCTTCCTCGAACGCGTCCAGTACGACCTGTGGGCGGAACAGGTGCCCAACCTGCAGCGCGCCGTCGAGGCGGCCCAGCTGGGCACCGTGGTTAAGGCTTTCGACATCACGGCCGAGGGCGAGAAGGGTGCCCCGGTCATCGACGTGACAGGGCTCTTCGCCACCGACGTGCCGGAAGGCTTCGGCCAGGAGTACAAGCGCCAGTTCAAGCTGTCGTCGGTGGACCCGAAGCGCTCCTACATCTCGCGCGTCAAGGCATTCCCGAACAACGTGAACGTGCGCTTCTACCAGACCTGGGTGCCCGATGCCGCGGACCGCGCGAAGCACGACGTGCACGACACCGGGTTCCTGTTCAACACCAGCATCCTCAAGCTCCCCGAGAAGCCGATGCGTCCGCGCTACTGGGACGAGCGCGTCGGCTACTTTCCCGTCCGCTTTCTCGACTACGGCACGGAGGAACACGGCGGCGTGCGGCGGGGCTTCATCCAGCGGTATCGCCTGGAAAAGCGCGACCCCGCCGCCAAGGTGTCGGAGCCCGTCGCGCCCATCGTGTTCCACCTGAGCCGCGACATCCCCGCGAAGTGGCGCCCCTATCTGCGCGCCGCAGTGGAGAGCTGGAACGAAGTGTTCGAGACCGCGGGCTTCCGCAACGCCATCGTCGCGAAGGATGCGCCGTCCGAGGCGGAGGATCCGGAATGGGACCCGGAGGATCTGCGCTTCAACGTGATCCGATGGACGCCGAGCGGCCGCCAGAATGCGACCGGCCCCGCGGTCGTGGATCCGCGCAGCGGCGAGGTGATCGCCTCCCACGCGATCTTCTGGCACGACATCCTCAAACTGCTGGAGACGTGGTACGTCACCCAGGCAGGCGCGGTGGATCCGCGCGCAAGGTCGTTGCCGCTGCCCGACGATCTGATGGGCGATCTGCTGAAGTACGTCGCAACGCACGAGATCGGCCACGCCCTCGGCCTGCGTCACAACTTCAAGGCGCACGCGGCCTTCACCGTCGAACAGCTGCGCGATCCGGCCTGGACGGCGAAGTGGGGGACCTCGGCCTCGATCATGTCCTATGCGCGCTTCAATTACGTCGCGCAGCCCGGTGACAAGGCGTCGCTGCTGCCGAAGTTCGGGCCCTACGACTTCTTCGCGATCCAGTGGGGGTATCGGGAACTCGCCGGCGAGATGTGCACCGACGACGAATGGGCCTTCCTCGACGAATGGGCGGCACGTCAGGGTGATGACCCCATGCTCCGGTTCGGCGGCGAGGATCGCGTCGCGGAGTTCGATCCGGACGTGGGCACGCAGGTGCTGGGCTCGGACCCGCTCAAGGCGACCGATCTCGGGCTTCGGAACATCGATCGCATTGCGCGAACGCTGGTCGCGACTACGGCGAGCGTCGGGCGGGACTACTCGCGCCTGAGCGAGTTGTACGAGGCACTCGTGAAGAAGCGCGACAGCGAGCTCTCCGCCGTGGCGAAGCTCGTGGGCGGCGTGACGGAGACGCGCTACCAGACAGGCCGCGGCACTGCCCCCTTCTCGCCCGTGCGGCCGGAGCGTCAACGCGCCGCGGTGCAGTTCCTCACGAAGCACGCGTTCGTCCGCCCGGATGCCCTGCTGGAGCCGGATCTGCTGCGCCGCATTTCGCCGACACGCGGCGCCGATCCGCTGCATGGCTCCAACATCGCGCTGCTTTCTCAGCTGCTGCGACTCGGGGTATTCCAGCGCATGGCGGAGGCACGCGACTTCTGGCGGGACGAGCGTCCTTACGTAGGCCTCGATCTGCTTCAGGATCTCAACCGTGGCCTGTTCTCGGAGCTGGAGGCGAAATCGCCGCGCATCGATCTCTACCGGCGGACCCTGCAGCGCAGCTACATCACACGGCTGCGTGTCGTATCGGGCAAGCAGGAGGACCCCGAGGAAGCGGTGTCGACCTCGTTCAGCGCCGAAGAGCGGGACCGCGGCAGTCCGTCCCGGTTCCGGAAGTCGGATCGTTCGCTGCAGTACTTCACATCCAACCTCGCCTCGGCGGCGCAGGCCTATCAGGTGGCGCCGGGCAGTTCGAGCGAGTTTCGGGCGGCCCTGAGCGAGGGCGTGATGCACCTCGGCAGACTGATCACCCGCGCGCTTCCGCGGGTGAAGGACGCCGAGACTGCGGCCCACCTTCGCGATCTCGTCCGGCAGCTCGAAGGGATGATTTAGGGAAGGTCCGCACACTCTGCGCGGACCTTCCCTTGGCATCCTCCGCCCCCTCCCCGGGAAGGCTTCCCGAACCGACCCCCGACCGGGGCGTTTCCGCTCAAGATTCGTCGCCGTTTGCCGTTACGCGCTGTTGTCCCAATCCTTGCGTCCTTCGCGGCAAAAGATTCCCCGGCCATGACGAAACCCCGAGTCGACTTCACCCCCGAACTGACCCACGCCGACATCGAGAAGGTCCTGTTGGCGATCGAGATTCCCGCTTGCCCTGCAATGCTTTTCGAGGTCATGGGCGAATCGCAGAAGGACGCTCCCGACATTCGCCGGCTGACCAAGTACATCAGCAACGACCTGGGTCTGTCGGCCGCGTCGATCAAGCTCGCCAACTCGCCCCTGTTCCGGTCGGCCGAGCCGATCACCACGGTCCGGAAGGCCGTCGAGCGCCTGGGGATCCAGAACATCGTGTGCGTCGTGGTCGGCACGGCGCTTCGCAACACCATGACCGGACTGAGTTCCGACTTCGTGGACCGCTTCTGGAACCGCACCTCCGTCCTCGCCGTGTCTGCGGCGATGGTCGCGCGACGCCAGTACGGTGTTTCGCCGGACGCGGCCTACACCTACGCGATGTTCCACGATGCCGGAATTCCCCTGCTCATGAAGCGATTTCCGGAATACGCCCAGGTCGTCTCCCAGTGCCAGAAGCTGGGCCAGCTCATGATCAGCGCGGAAGCGGACTACTTTCCCTGCACGCACCCGATCGTCGGGTCGCTCCTCACGCGAAATTGGGGACTACCGGCGAGCGTGGGACAGGCCATCCGCTTCCATCACGACCCCGACGCCTACGAGCTTCCGGATGCCACCCTGCCCGGCAACTCCGTCTCGCTCATCGCCATCACCCATCTCGCCGAGCACATCCTGAGCGAGGTGACCGGCGAGCAGGACCTCGAGGTGGGGGACGTACTGTTCGAGAAGGCCCTCACGCACTTCGGGATCTCCGGCGAGGACGTGGACCAGCTCCGCGAAAGCATCGCCCATGTGGTGGACGACGCGAAGCACTAGGGAAGGTCTGTCAGGGCTCGCCCGGCGATTCCGCCGCAAACAGATACTGCGCCGCATCGGCGTGCCCTTCTGCTCGCAGCGGTATCACGCCGCTGCGCTTCGCCACTCCCAGCGCAGCCTTGTGCGCCTGCGCCCGCAGAGTGGTCTCGTCCAGCGTCAGCAGCGTCCGATCGCGCATCACCACCTTCCCGCCGATGACGACCGTCTCCACCTCCGCCCCCGTCGCCTGATAGACCAGCGCGGACGGCAGATCGTGGAACGGCGCGAGGGCGGCGAGATCGATCACGATCAGGTCTGCCGCACGCCCCGGCGAGATCGCCCCCACCTCCCGGTCCAGACCCAGGACCCGAGCGCCGCCGCGAGTCGCAAGGGTAAGCATGGTGTCCGGAGACACCGCAGTGCCGTCACGCTCGCGCAGCTTCGTGGCCATCGCCCCGGTGCGCATTTCCGTGAACATGTTGACGTGGTCACTGGCGTTGGTGTCGTCGGTCCCGAGGCCCACGGTGATGCCTGCCGCCAGGACATCCCGCAGCGGCATCACGCCGTCCGCGAGGAAGGCGTTGGTCGAGGGCTGCCACGTGATCGAGACGCCGGCCGCAGCGAGAGTCCGGAGCTGCGGCGGTCGCAGCCACACGCAGTGCGCCGCCACGAGCCGCGATGACAGCAGCCGGTTCCGCCGCATCCAGTCGACGACGTTGATCCCCTCGATCTGCACGTCGGCCTCCACTTCGGCCAGGTGCACCATGAGCCGCGTATCGCGCGCCTCGACGAGTTCCACGGCGCGGCGAAAGCCCCCCGCCGTCACGAAGTGCGGCTCGTTCACGCCGGCGCCGATGCGAAGCAGCGGATAGTCGCTGCCCCGCCGATCCATCAGCGCCGCGATCTCGGCGAGCGCCTTGGCCGCAGGTTCCCGGTTCGCCCGCAGCGCGCGCGGCGGCGCGTCGGAGAAGTTGCGGAAGTAGAGTGCGCGGATGCCGGCGGCGGTGATGCCTTCGAGCGTGGCCTCCACCAGATCCGCCCGATTGCCGAAGTCCGTGCTGTCGCCGATGGTGGTGATGCCGCTTCGGATCGCCTCGGCGCAGAAGAGCTTCGAGGCGACAAGCGCGTCTCCCGCACGATAGCTGGGAAGCGCCCGGTACATGAGCTGCTGCAGCCAGTCGTGATAGCTGAGTCCGTCCGACAAGCCACGCATGAGCAGGTGGATGCCATGGCAATGCGCATCCACGAAGCCGGGCATCACCAGCTTGCCGTGCGCGTCGATGATTTCCTTCGCCTGCGGCTTGCGCTGGCGCGTCAGCCCGACGATGCGGCCGTCGCGCACCAGCACGGTGGCGCGGACGGTCTCGCGCGCGTTGCGAACCATCGGCAGTACGGTCCCGCCGACGATGGCGAGATCCGCAATCGGCTCACGCATGGGCATCGCATCCTCCGGCCAGCCGGCCTGTCATTTCACGAGCGGAAGCAAGCTCCCGTCGAACATCTTCCCGGCGTCCACGAGGTCCGCAGTCATCTTGTTCTCATGCAGGAACTTCGCGATTTCGCGAGTGGTCTGCACCGCCTTGCCGGGCATCGCCGTCGTTCCGATCAGCGCGGTGGAATCGGCAAGGGTGTAGAGACGGTCCTTGTTCATCATGTCGCGCACGGCCTGCGGGTCCTGCTCCAGTGCCTTGCCCACGATCCGCGCCGTCTCCGACGGATTGTCGATTGCCCACGCCGTTCCCTTGGCCAGCGCACCGAGGAAGGCAACCAGTTCGTCCTTCCTGGACTTCATGGTTCCCGGCTTCACCGCGACCGCGTTGATGATGAGATCCGGCGCGTCGCGCGTGCTGTAGAGGACCTGTCCGCCCTTCGACAGCCCCTGCGTGATGAACGGCTCCCAGGTCACCGCGGCATCCACCTTGCCGGCGGCGAACGCGTTGCCCGCATCGTCGCCGTTCAGATTGACCAGCGACACCGCAGTGGCCGGAACCTTGTACCGGGCGAGCGCCTTCAACAGCAGCAGATGGTTGGCCTGTCCGAGGGAGACCCCCACCTTCTTGCCGCGAAGGCCGGGCACCCCGTCGATCGTCGACTTGCCGATCACCGCGTCGGCACCGAAGGAGGAATCGATGAGGGCGATCACTCGCAGGTTGTCGGCACCGCGATCATTGGCCGTGAGGCAGGTATCGAGCGTGGACAGATGGACGTCGACATCGCCCGCGAGCAGCGGCGGGAGTCCGTCTGCCGGCGTGCTGAACACCTTCTCGTCGATGCGAAGTCCGGCTTCCTTGAAGAATCCCTTCTCCATCGCCACGAAGAAGCCGGCATAGCCGACCCAGTAGTCGTGTGCCACGCGCAGCGGCCGCAGGGTCTGCGCGTGAGACAGACCGGCGGAGAGGGCGATGGTGGCGGCGAGCAGCACCCGGAGAATCGTGGGAACGCGCATGGGGGGTCACTCCTGTAATGGGACGGGACCGACGCGGCCGGCCTGAAGCGATGGCTCGCGACGATCTCTTCTTCTCACGGCAAGACCGGTGCCATCACCATCCGACAGGGACGGAAGGGCGGACGCCCACGGTCCGCGCCTTTCCGGCCCGCGCGATGCACTGCAGAGGGGCGCTTTCCG
>CAZEDA010000228.1:0-6149 GCA_964510915.1 uncultured Rhodocyclaceae bacterium
ACCTGCGGCACTGCCAGCACTATCGCTGCCAGCAGCGCTGGCAACCATCGACCTGTCGATCGCTTCATTGCGGCTCCTCGTTCCACGTGGCGGTCCGTCGGCACCCCACCGGCGGACCGACAAGGAGCATACGCCCGCTCATCCGGGAGGGTTCTATCGAACGCACCGACGTCGGTCGGGGCCTGCGAAGAATCTACTTGCTGCGGAGGAAGACTTCGAGACCGACGATACGGTCGAGCAGCACGATGGCGAGGCCCGCCACCACGATGTACACGACCGACACCGCCGCGAGATCGGGGGTGATGATGCTGCGGATGGAGTTGTAGATGCTGACCGGGAGCGTGACGGTATGGGCATCCGTCAGCAGCAGGCTCACGAGAAACTCGTTGAACGCCAGCACGAACAGGATGAGCCCGCCGGTGATCACACCGGGCATCACGGCCGGCAGGGTGACGGTGAGGAACGTCTGCACCGGCGGCGCACCGCAGTTGGCCGCGGCGTTTTCGAGATCGGGGTCGAGCCCGTTCACCGAGGCGAGCACGGCCCAGATCATGAACGGCAGGTTGATCACCGCGCAGGCGATGCCCACGGGCCACAGTTCGCCCAGCACGCCGATCTCACCGAAGAACAGCATGAGCCCGATGCCCGAGGCGATGAGCGGAATGGTGAAGGGCAGCAGCAGGTAGATCTGCAGCACACCCGAAAAGCGCAGCCGGAACCGCGCCATCCCCAGAGCCGCCAGCGTGCCTGCCGGCACGCCCGCCGCCGTGCAGATCAGCGAGACCCAGAGCGAACGTCCGAAGGCCTCCTGCAGGGATTCCGAACCGAGGACCTTCTCGTACCAGCGCAGCGAGAAGCCCTCCGGCGGGAAGACGATCATGTTGCCTTCGGTGAACGACGCGCCGAGGATCACCAGCGTGGGCAGCGCGAGCGCGATAAGGTTGAAGCCGACGATGGCCGCAAACACGGCGCGGGGGGACAGGAGCTTCATCGCTGCCGCCCCGAAGGCCGCATACCGAGCGTCCCGGCGCCCATCAGCCCGAGCATCACGGCCACCAGCGTGCTGGCGAAGACCACGAGCGTGAGGGCCAGAGCGGAACCCAGCCCGTTGTCGGAAATGCGGAAGAACGCGTCGTACACCGCGTTGGCGATGAAGTCGTTGGTCCCGCCGCCCAGCACCACCGGCATCGCGTAATCGGTGATCGTGAGGGTGAACACGACGACGGCCGAGGCCACAAGCCCCGGCTTCGCGAGAGGGAGGATCACGTGCCACAGCGTGCGCCAGCCGGTGGCCCCCAGGCTCTCGGACGCGGCCTCCAGTTCTTCGTCGATGGCGGTGATGGCCGGCGCGATGAGCAGCACGGCAAACGGCAGCATGTACTGCACCAGCCCGAAGACGAGCGACGGGTAGGTGTAGATCATCTTGAAGGGGCCGAGCCCGATGTGCGCCAGCAGCGTGTTGACGATGCCGGTCTTGCCGAGCACCACGAGCCACCCGTAGGCGCGGACGACCTGACCGATGAAGAACGGCAGGAACAGGCTCACCAGCAGCAGCTTGCGCCGCCACGCGCTGCGCGTGCGGACCATGCTGTAGGCGTAGGGAAAGGCGAGAACGAGCGTGAGCACGGTCACGAGCGTCGCCGCGCCGGTGCTGCGCATCAGCACCGTGAAGTACGTGGGCTTCTCGATCAGGTCACGGTAGTTGGCGAGCGTGTAGTCCTCGCTCTGCTCGAAGGTTTCGGTGTCGAGCAGGCGCAGGCTCGAGTCGCCCATGTACGCGATCCCGGCCACTAGCAGGCCGACCAGAGCGATGGCTGGCAGCAGCAGGAGCCAGCCCGTGTATCGGTGCAGCGCGCGCGGCCAGAAAACAGCGGCTACCGCTTCGACGACGTCGAGCAGGCGCCAGGTGATGGGGTATCGGGACAAGGGAGGGACTTCGCAGGCACCACAGGCACCCCGGCGAGGACGACCCCGCCGGGGCGAAGCAGGATCAGCCCTGCATGATCTGCTTGAAGCGGCCGAACCACTCCTTTTCGTTCTCGACCTGCACCTTGTTGGGCACGCGGAGGAGACGCTTGAAGTCCTCGTCCTTGGTGGGATAGGCCGGGTCGCCGACCATGTCCTCGGGCGGCTTGATGCCGGGGTTCACGCCGGGCAGACCCAGGCCGTCGCACCACACCTGCTGCGCTTCCTTCGACAGCGCGTGGTTGACGTACTGCTTGGCCCAGTAGAGTTCGTTGGCGGGCATGCCCTTCGGCACCCACAGCGCGTCGGTGTCCATCTTCGCGCCTTCCTTCGGGACGGTCCACGCGACCTTCACCCCGTTCTTCTTCGCGCCGCGGGCGTTGGTGACGATCGTGCAGGCGAGATCGATCTCGCCCTTCTGGAACCAGTTGGTGAAGTCCGGGTCCTCGCCGAGCAGCGGCTTCTGGCTCTTCAGCTTGCCGATGAAGTCCCAGCACGCCTTCATGTTCTTGGGGATGTCCGAGACCTTGCCGCCGCCGGCCACCTGGGCGGCGGGATGGAAACCGATGCCGTCGTTGTAAAGAGCGATGCGGCCCTTGTACTTGGGGTCGAGCAGCACGTTCCACGAATCGGGCGCCGCCTTCGGAAAGGCTTCCTGGCTGTACGCGAGCACGTAGACGTAGCTGTAGACATTCACCAGGGGCCACTTGTCGAAACCGAGAGGCTTCGCGACCGGCAGCAGACCGGGAAGATTCGTGAGGTCCGAAAGATCCTCGCCCATGTTGCGCAAGGCGGACTTGGTCGCGTTGGTGGTCGTGTCCCAGTTCACGTGGACGGGCGGACGGCGCTTCTGCTTGATGGCGGCCCACAGCTTGGGCTGCAGTTCGTTGTCTTCGGTCTCGTCGTACTTGATGGCGATCCCGGTGTTTGCCGTGAAGCTCTTGGAGACACCCGAGTCGATGGCGTCCTTCCACTCACCGCCCCAGACGCGGACGATCAGTTCCTTCGGCTTGGCGGGCGCCGCGGCGAAAGCGAGGCCGCCGAACGGCAGGGTGGCCGCGGTGGCGGCGGCGCCGAGCAGGAAATCCCGCCGGTCGATGGGTTTGCGCTTGTCCATGTTCACTCCTCTTATGGATGATGATTCGTCCCGGGGGCGAGCCCGGCACGCACGACTACACGGTGAAAACCAGCAGGTCGGTGTCGTCCCAGTCGAGGCAGACGGCACGACCGCGTTCCAGCAAACGGTGACGCTCCGGCGCGCGGTCGATCACACGGACGACCGTGTCGTCCAGCGCCGGCACGCGCACTTCGTAGACCACGCGGTCACCCTCGAAGAGGACATCCTGTACCTCGCCGCGGGCCTTCTCTCCGGTGCCGGACCCGGCATCGGCCGCCGCGATGCGCACACGTTCCGCGCGCAACGCGCAGTCTACCCACGTCCCTGGTTGGACAGTCAACTGCCGCGGCGTTTCCTGGTGCCATTGCCGCTCGCCGGCCTGCAGGCGCAGCCCCGCGGCATCCGCCTGGAGCACCCGGGCACGCAGGAGGTTGGTGAGACCGAGGAAGCCGGCGACGAAGGCATTCGCAGGCGACCGGTAGACCTCGGCGGGCGGCGCCAGCTGCAGCATGCGGCCGTGGTCCATCACCATGATGTCGTCGGACATCACCAGCGCCTCCCGCTGATCGTGGGTCACGTTGATGGTCGTGACGCCCAGGTCGAGCTGGATGCGGCGGAACTCCACCTGCATTTCCTCGCGCAGCTTGCGGTCGAGCGCAGCGAGCGGCTCGTCGAGCAGGACGAGATCGGGTTCGAACACGAGCGCCCGGGCGATGGCCACGCGCTGCTGCTGCCCGCCCGACAGCTCGTGGATGCGGCGCTTCTCCAGACCGTCGAGCTTCACGATGCGGAAGAAGCGGGCCACACGATCCGGGATCTCGCGCGGGTCGAAGCGCCGCATCCGCAGCGGGTAGGCCACGTTCTCCCAGGCCGTGAGGTGGGGAAACAGCGCGAGACGCTGGAACACCATCCCGATGGAGCGCTTGTGCACCGGCACCGCGGAGACGGGCTGCCCCTTCACGAAGATCTCGCCGGCGCTGGGATCGATGAAGCCCGCGATCATCCGCAGGAGCGTCGTCTTGCCGGACCCGCTGGGGCCGAGGATGGTGAGAAAGCGCCCGGGGTCGAGCGAGAACGACACATCGGCCACCGCCGCCGCCTCGCCGAAGCGCTTGGCCACCTGCTCGACCTTCACCATCGGGGCGGACATCAGAGGGACGCCAGGTAGCCGCCGTCCACGTACAGGCACTGACCGGTCACGTAGCGCGAGGCGTCCGACGCGAGGAACACGGCAGCCCCCGCGAGATCGTCGAGCTCGCCGAAGCGGCCGGAGGGAATCTTCGCAAGCATGGCGCTCTGCCAGGCTTCGTTGCGGTAGAAGACTTCGGTCATGTCGGTGCGAAAGTAGCCAGGGCCGATGGCGTTGACGCGAATGCCCAGAGGCGCCCACTCGGCCGCGAGGGCACGGGTGATACCCAGGACTCCGGTCTTGGACGCGCCATAGGGCACGGCCGTCGGGATGCCGACTTCGGAGGTGAGCGAGCAGAGATTGACGATGGCACCACCCTGACCCGCCGCCCGCATGTGGCGCGCGGCGGCCTGGGCGCAGAAGAACGCGCCCTTGAGGTTGGTGTCGACGATGCGGTCCCAGAGCGCCTCCTCCACATCGAGGGAAGGACACACCTGCTCCACACCGGCGTTGTTGACGAGTACGTCGAGACCGCCGAGCGAGGCAATCGCAGCGGCAACGCCGGTGCGACAGCCTTCCACGACCGAAACGTCCATCACGACCGGCACCGCCCGACCGCCGGCAGCACGGATCGCCTCGACGACGGGCTCCAGAGTGCTGGGATCGCGGCCGCCGAGCGCCACGGAGGCGCCGGCAGTGGCGAAGGTTTCGGCGAGGGCACGCCCTATCCCCCGGCTGGCGCCGGTGACGAGGACACGGCGGTCACGCAGGTCGAACGAGGCGGGCACGGACATGACGGGGATCGGCGGGCAGGGAAAGGCCGCAAGGTTACCGGCCGGACGAAGCCCCGATCAATGCCCGTGAAGGCCGTTACTGGCCGAGACGACGCAGAGCGGTCAGCGCAGAGGCGAGCGCGCCCTTCAGGCGGCCGTTGCGCTTCTGCTCTTCCTCCAGGGACCGCTCCCTCGGCGCAACGGGCTGCGCTTCGGAAGAGGCTGCCTTGGCGGGGCCGGCAGCGCGAGGACCGCGCGCGGGCGAGGACGAGCGTCCGCCGCCGGGCTTGCGGTCTCCGGCGGGTGCCGGGCCACGGCCACCGGGGCGGCGTCCACCCCGGGCATCGGCCGATTCTCCCGGCGTGGCTCCGCGACGACGCTGACCTTCACCGGCCGGCCGCTGCGGGCTGGTGCCCGCTGCCGGCTTGGCGCCACCCTGGGCAGGACGGGGCGTTCCCGGCGTGCCGCGGGTTGCCGCCTGCGCGGGTTTCGGCGTGCCGGCACCGCTGCGGGCGGCGCCCTGAGGCTGCGCGGCACGGGCCGGCGCACGGCCTTCGCCGCGCGGTCGGTCCGAACGGCCGCGCTGGCCGTCACGACGACCGGACGACGGACGCTCCTGCGCCAGTTCAGCCGGACGACGGGCATGGGCCTCGGCGATCGCGGCATTCATGTCGAAGCCTTCGACCGTTTCCCGCGGGATGCTCTTGCCGAGCAGCCGTTCGATGTCGGTCAGCAGGGACTTCTCCTCCGCGGACACCAGGGCCACGGCCACACCTTCGGCGCCGGCACGGCCGGTGCGGCCGATGCGGTGCACGTAGTCTTCCGGCACGTTGGGCAGTTCGAAATTCACCACGTACGGGAGCTCGACGATGTCGAGACCGCGCGCGGCAATCTCGGTCGCCACCAGCACCTGGAGCTTGCCTTCCTTGAACTCGGAAAGCGCGCGGGTGCGGGCACCCTGGCTCTTGTTGCCGTGGATGGCGAGCGACGGAATGCCGTCCCGCGTGAGCTGTTCCGCCAGGCGGTTGGCGCCGTGCTTGGTGCGCGTGAACACCAGCACCTGGAACCATTTGCGGGTGCGGATGAGGTGGGCGAGCATCGCGCGCTTCACCCCCTTGTCGAGGAAGATCGCGCTCTGCGTGACGAGTTCGGTCGGCGCATTGCG
>CAZEDA010000229.1:0-3610 GCA_964510915.1 uncultured Rhodocyclaceae bacterium
GGCACCGACCATTTCGAGTGGCGCGAGGAGCCCGTGCCGGTCCCGGGACCCGGGCAGGTGCTCGTGCGGAACCTCGTACTGTCGCTCGATCCGACCAACCGGCTCTGGATGTGGGAGCGTGACACCTACCTGCCGGCCCAGAAGCTGGGTCAGGTGATGCGGGGCATTGCCGTGGGACGCGTCGAGAAATCCGACTCGGAAGCGCTGCCCGTGGGCACGCTCGTCTCCGGTCTGCTCGGCTGGCAGGACTATGCCGTCGCCGACGCACGGGCCGTCAACCGCCTGCCGGCCGATCCGGCGATCACGCCCGAACTGTGGCTCGGGCTGCTCGGCCATATCGGCATCACGGCGTACTTCGGTGTCACCGACGTGGGCAGGCTGAAGGCCGGCGAAACGATGCTCGTCTCCGGCGCCGCAGGTGCCGTGGGCTCGCTCGTCTGCCAGATCGGCCGCATTCTCGGCGCCCGGGTGGTCGGCATTGCCGGCACGGCCGACAAGTGCCGCTGGCTGGTGGACGAACTCGGTTGCGCCGCGGCCATCGACTATCGGCGCGAGGATATCGTCGAGGGCCTGGCCCGCTGCTGTCCGGAAGGCGTGGACGTCTATTTCGACAACGTCGGCGGCCCGATGCTGGAACCGGTGCTCGATCGCATGAACCTGCATGGCCGTGTCGCGGTCTGCGGGGCGATCTCGCAGTACAACCGCACCGATGTGTCGCAGTTCGATCCCGGTCCGCGCAACCTGTTCCTGCTGGTGGTGAAGCGCCTGCGCATGGAGGGCTTCCTCACATCGGATTTCGCGCCGCGTGCCGGCGAAGCGATACGTGCGCTTTCGCAATGGCACCGCGACGGTCTGCTCCGTTACCGCCTGCACGAGGTGGAAGGGCTGGAGAACGCGCCGGCGGCGATGAACATGCTCTTCGTCGGCACGAACCTCGGGAAACTGATGGTGCGGATCGCGCGGTAGGCCGTTGCCGCCCGCACCAGTCCATCGGACCTTCGCTAGCGGACGCTGAGCGGCTCGTCGATGCCGAGCCGGTCCAGCACCTGGTCGGCCAGCGCACGGCAGGCGTTGTTGAGCGGTGTCGGCAGTTCGGTCGGGAGCGTTTCCAGGAGCAGGAGCTTCGAACTGCTCACGGCCGGGACGGGGTCCAGCAACCGGTCGGCGTGGTCGCCCAGCATGCTGTCGAGCAGGCGTTTCGCGGCGTCGCGCTGCCAGGGGTTGGTCGGCCACTGGGAAGGCAGCCCCAGACTGTTCGGCAGCCGCGCGAGGTCATCGCGGACCGTTCGCATGTCTTCGGGGGAATCGCGGAACGGCAGCAGGATCAGGTTGGCCAGCGACGCGAGCCGCCGGTCATGCTCGGATCGCCCGCCGCCTCCGTCGATCACGCCGATCCAGCCCTTCAGCGCATGGAGCTTTTCCACGACCTTCGCCAGCTGTTCCGGAGTGCGGGCGTCCGCCGTCAGATACCGGCGGTTGTCGCGGGACAGCAGCGCCCGGCCGGTGTCGGTGAGTACCACGACCGCGCGATGGCCCAGGAGCCCCAGACCCTCGCCCAGCATGTGTGATGCCGTCGTCTTGCCCGTGCCCCCCTTGGTGCCGAGCACGCAGATGATTTCCGCCATGGTTCCGTCCGAGGCCGATTCCCCGGATTGTCGCGTCGCGGACAGGGTTTGTCACGGCGAGCGCAGCGGACGCCGCCACCGAACGGTCAAGTTTTGCGGGTTCCGGCCGTAAGCCCCGATCGACGAGTCCTTTGGCTCGAACACGCCCGTCGGGAGAAACAAGATCATGTCGTTCACCAAGCTGTCCCTGTCCGCATTCGCCCTCTTTCTGGCCGCCTGTGCTTCCAATCCCGCCGTCGGCCGGAGCGAAGCCGCCAAGGGGGAATCCGCCAAGAGCGACGCCGTCGCTGTCGTCGGGGCCCCCATGACCAAGGAGCGTCAGGCCAAGGTGACGCCGAGCGCGGCGCTGCAGCTGCTTCAGGACGGCAACAACCGTTTCCTGTCCGGGAAGATGGCCAAGCGGGATCTGCGTGAACAGGTGAAGGTGACCGGCCATGGCCAGTTCCCCTTCGCGAGTGTGGTGAGCTGCATCGATTCGCGTGCGGCGCCCGAGGTCATCTTCGATCAGGGCGTGGGCGATGTCTTCACCGCCCGTGTCGCCGGCAACGTCGTCACCAAGGACATCCTCGGCAGCCTGGAGTACGCCTCGAAGGTGGCCGGTTCCCGTCTCATCGTGGTGGTGGGCCACACGCACTGCGGGGCCATCAAGGGCATCTGCGACAACGTGAAGATGGGCAACCTCACCGATCTGCTCGAGAAGCTGCGCCCGGCGCGCGATGCCGTGCCGGCGGACGGCACGCCGCGCAACTCCCAGAACCACCACTTCGTCGATCAGGTCGCCGAGATGAACGTGCAGAAGCAGGTGCGTCAGCTTCTCGACGAAAGCCCCATCCTTCGCGGTCTCGTGAACGAAGGCAAGCTGAAGGTCGTCGGCGCCATGCTCAATGTCGAAACCGGCAAGGTCGAGTTTCTCGAAGACCATGCCGCCCAGGACAAGGTTGCGGGCAAGGATCTGCTGCACCTGTGATCCTTGCGGATCATGACGACGTTGCCTGGTCGTTTCGCAGCAGCCGTCGCGATTCTGGCGTGCCTGCCGGGCTGCTCGCTCTGGCAGGCGGGCCGGGCCGGGCGTGAGCCGGTGCCGTTGGCGGTGGAAACCGCGTCGGCGCCGACCCGCGACCAGCAGACGGCGGCCACCCCCGACTCCGTGCTCTCACGGCTGAAGGCGGGCAACGAGCGCTTCGTCACAGGCCGTCCCGCCGAGCGCAATGTCTACCGGGACATCCAGTCGACCGCGCAGGCGCAGCATCCCTTTGCCGCAGTGGTGAGCTGTTCGGAAAGCCGCTTCACGCCGGAACTGGCCTTCGATCAGGGCATCGGTGACCTCTTCAGCGCCCGCGTTCCCGCGCGGCGCATCACCCGGGAAGTGCTGGGCAGCCTGGAGTTCGCGGCTCGCGTTGGCGGCATCAAGGCCATCGTGGTGCTCGCGGAACCCGCCTGCGACCAGTCGCCTGTCGCGTACGCCGATGCCGGGGCCGGCAGGATCGCCCCGGTCCGGGATATCCTTGCTGCAAGTCCGTTGCTTCGCGGCATGGTGCGCGATCGCGAGATCGTCGTGGTGTCGGCGAGCCTCGACGCGGATTCCGGCAAGGTGCGCTTCGACCCATGAGGCCGGCGGCTCGAGGGCTTGTGCGGGAAAGGCCTGAGGTCGACAATGCCGACCGCGGAGTGCTTGATTTTCCAACCCAAATAGAACATGCCACCAAGGCGCCAGTCACACGGCTGCGGCGAGGCCCGGCAGATGCGCCGGTGAGCGTTGCCGTTGTCATCAACACCGGATCGGTCGAGGCCGAAGCGGCGCGTCGCCTGAGGGACGTGATCGAACGGACACGTCCGTCGATCCAGATCATCGAGACCGCCGGCGTCGGTGAGTTCCGCCGCTTCGCGGCGATGGCGGGGACCCGCGGATTCCATCGCGTGGTCGTCGCCGGCGGCGACGGCACCATGCAATCGGCGACCCATCAGTTCGCCGGCACCGGGATCGA
>CAZEDA010000229.1:3710-6122 GCA_964510915.1 uncultured Rhodocyclaceae bacterium
GACCGCGAGACTCATCATCGGCAACGGGCAGCACCTCGGCGGCATGCGGCCGCTGCCCCAGGCCCGCATCAACGACGGCCTGTTCGACGTCGTCCGCATGCGGGATGTGAGCCGTCCGGACATCGCGCGCTTCGCCGGCGCCCCGAACGGCATTCCGCACAATCACCCCGAGATCGACCACTGGCGCGCCCGCCGCGTGGAGGCCACGAGCGACGAGCCCGTGCCCATCGAGGCCGACGGCGAGCAGATCGGCTGGCTGCCCGCGGCATTCGAGATCGAGCCGGGCAATCTTCGCCTCGTCGTACCCGAATCGCTGCTGCGACGGTAGTCACGGGTCGCCCGTCTGCCCACGTTGTGCGGGCCCGTCGTGCTGGCCCGGGTGGGGCGCGTTTGGCATACTCGGGCCTGTTTCCTACCGTGCAGCGTCGATGGCCCCTCCCCCCGAGCGAGTCCCCGTTCCCACTGTCCCCCTGTGGCTGGGGGCAGGCGGGCTCATTCCCTTCGTGGTGCTTACCGGCGGCCTGTGGGTCACGCCCCCCGAATACCATCCGACCCTGCTCGACTGGCTTCGCACCTACGCGGCGGTGATCCTCTCCTTCATCGGCGCGGTGCACTGGGGCATCGCCATGGTTCATCGCGAGATGACGGAGCCCGATCGCGCCGTCGTCATGGGCTGGAGCGTGGTGCCGTCCCTCGTGGCCTGGGTGGGACTGCTCATGCCGCCACGCACGGGCCTCGCGCTCACGGCAGCGATGTTCGTGGTGCACTTCACGATGGATCGCACGCTCGCCACGCGATTCGTCCTGCCCGGCTGGTACCTTCGCCTGCGCGGAGGACTCACCGTCGTCGTGGTGACCTGCCTCGCCATGGTCGCCATCCGCTGAACCCCCTGACCGGCCATCGCCGGAGGAGATCGACATGGACGCAAAGGCCCGCAAGCGCATCGCCAAGCTGATCGCTCCCTATCGCGTCGATGACGGTCGCCACTTCCGGCTAGATCGCCATGACCCCGCGGACACCGGTGGGCTCGGCAGGGAGTCGAAGGACGACGCGGAGCTCTGGCTGCAGGAGACGGTGCGCTGGCTCGCCGAAGAGCAGGAGAAGCTCTTCGCGCAGGACCGATGGGCGGTGCTGCTCGTGTTCCAGGCCATGGACGCCGCCGGCAAGGACAGCACGATCAAGCACGTGATGTCGGGCATCAACCCGCAGGGCTGCCACGTGACGTCCTTCAAGGCGCCGACCAGCACGGAACTCGATCACGACTACCTGTGGCGCAGCAATGTCGCGCTGCCCGAGCGGGGACGCATCGGCATCTTCAACCGCTCGTACTACGAGGAAGTGCTGGTCGTCCGCGTCCACCCGGAGATCCTCGGCCGGCAGAAGCTGCCCGACGAGCTCGTGACGAAGCGCATCTGGAAGGAGCGCTGCGAGGACATCGCCGCCTACGAGCGCTATCTGTCCCGCAACGGCGTGGCGATCCGCAAGTTCTTCCTCAACGTCTCGCGTGAAGAGCAGGCCCGCCGTTTCCTCGAGCGGATCGACGATCCCGCAAAGAACTGGAAGTTCGCCGCGCAGGATGTGCTGGAGCGCGAGCACTGGGACGCCTACATGAGCGCGTTCCAGGACGCGATCCGCGCCACCGCCACGCCGGAAGCGCCGTGGTACGTGATCCCTGCCGACAACAAGTGGTTCACGCGCACGGTGGTGGCCGCGGCGATCGTCGATCTGATGGAAGGTCTCGGTCTCTCGTATCCGACGCTCGCGGGGCCGCAGCAGGCGGAACTCGCCGCCATGCGTGAGCGGCTGGTTGCCCAGCCGGCCTCCCGGCCGCGAAAGCGCAAGTGATGCGGCACCGACACTTCGAGCGGCTGCTGACCGCCTGCGACGGTTTCGACGCCATCCCGACGGCCGTCGTGCATCCGTGCGACACCGCGGCGATGGAAGGTGTCGCTGCCGCCGTGGCCCGCAAGCTGATTGCGCCCGTGCTGGTCGGCCCGCTGGCGAGGATGCGGGCGGCTGCGGCCGCCGCCGGCTTCCCGCTGGACGGCATCGAACTCGTGGACACGCCGCATTCGCACGCGTCAGCGGCGCGTGCCGTCGAACTCGTCCGGGCGGGAAGAGCCGAGGCCCTCATGAAGGGCAGCCTCCACACGGACGAACTCATGGCGGAGGTCGTCCATCGCGAAACCGGTCTGCGCACGGCGCGCCGCATCAGTCACTGCTTCGTGATGGACGTCCCCGACTCCGCGGACCTCCTGCTCATCTCCGACGCCGCCGTCAACATCGCCCCCACGCTCGAAGAGAAAGTCGACATCGTGCAGAACGCGATCGACCTCGCGCACGTGCTCGGCATCGCGACGCCGCTCGTGGCGATTCTCTCCGCGATGGAAACCGTGAATCCGCGCATCCCCT
>CAZEDA010000230.1:0-6080 GCA_964510915.1 uncultured Rhodocyclaceae bacterium
AAGTACTCCGCCTTGCTGTAGCCGAAGGCGTGCTCCTCGTCCGGCGGTCGCTCCGCCAGCGTCAGCATCCACAACGCCATCAGCGCGGCGACGAGATTCACCAGCGATTCGACCGCGTCGGACAGCAGGCCGACGGAACCGGTGACCCACCACGCGCCCGTCTTGAGGGCGATCGTCGCGACCGCCGCCGCGACAGACAGCCAGGCAAAGCGCGTGAGGCTGCGTTCGGTCAAGCGAGTGCCCAGTGCACCACGCCGCCTGCGCGGAGCGGTACCAGGGTGTTCGCTCCGTAGGGGAGTTCCTCCGGCACGGTCCAGTCCCGCTTCTCCAGCGTGATGGTCGACGTATTACGGGGCAGTCCATAGAAATCCGGACCGTGATGGCTGGCGAACCCTTCGAGACGATCCAGCGCGCCCACCTGCTCGAAAGCCTCCGCGTAGAGTTCGATCGCGGCATTGGCCGTGTACACGCCGGCGCAGCCGCAGGAATGCTCCTTGGTGTGCCGCGCATGGGGCGCGCTGTCGGTGCCGAGAAAGAACTTCGGGCTGCCGGAAGTCGCCGCACGCACGAGCGCCTGGCGATGCTGTTCGCGCTTGAGGATCGGCAGGCAGTAGTGATGCGGACGCACGCCGCCCTGGAACAGCGCGTTGCGGTTCAGCAGCATGTGGTGGACGGTGATCGTGCCCGCAATGTTGGCGCCGGATCGCTCGACGAACGCGACGGACTCGGCCGTGGTCATGTGCTCCAGCACGACGCGAAGCTTCGGCATGCGCTCGACGAGCGGTGTCAGCACCGTCTCCAGAAACACTCGCTCGCGATCGAATACGTCGATCTGCGAGTCCGTCACTTCACCGTGGACCAGCAGCGGCATGCCGACCGCCGCCATGGCTTCGAGCGCGCCGGTGCAATGCTTGAGGTCGGTGACGCCGGAGTCCGAATTGGTGGTCGCCCCGGCCGGGTAGAGCTTGACGCCATGCACGAAGCCGCTGCGCTTCGCGCGCTCGATCTCCTCCGGTGGGGTTCGGTCCGTGAGGTACAGCGTCATCAGCGGCGTGAAGTCCAGCCCGGCGGGCAGCGCGGCCAGGATGCGGTCGCGATACTGGCGCGCAGCCTCGGTCGTGGTGACCGGCGGCTTCAGGTTGGGCATGACGATCGCGCGGGCGAATCGCTTCGCGGTGTCGGGCAGGACGGCGGCGAGGTCCGCGCCGTCGCGCAGATGCAGGTGCCAGTCGTCGGGGCGGGTCAGGGTCAGGCGTGCCAAGGGAACATCCTCGAGATGACGATCCCGGACATTCTGACATGCTCCCCGGCGTCCGGGTCTGCTGCTATCTGCCTACTCTTCCTGCTTGAGGGCCAGCGCCCGGTTGTAGAGATCGCCCCGCCGGGCCCCCGTGATCTCCGCGGCGAGCCGCGCCGCCTGAGACGGCGACAGATCGCGGAGCAGGATGCCGAGCACCCGTTCGGCATCCGCCGGGTTGTCGTCTGCCGCCGGGCTGGCATGCAGGATCAGGACGAACTCGCCGCGACTGCGGTTGGCATCGCCATCCATCCATGCGAGCGCCTCGCCGACCGTCGTCTCGTGGATGTCCTCGAACATCTTGGTGAGTTCGCGGCAGAGCGTAAGACCCCGGTCCGGCTGGAGGATCGCCGCGAAATCGGCGAGCGTGTCGCGCACGCGATGCGGCGCCTCGTAGAACACCACGGGCCGCGCCGCGGCAACGTACTCCGCGATCTGCCGCCGTCGCGCCTCCTGCTTGGGGGGCAGAAAGCCCACGAACTCGAAGCCGGACTCCGCGAGCCCTGACGCCGACAGTGCTGTCACGACCGCGCTGGGGCCAGGCACCGGGACCACCGGCAGGCCGGCTTCGCGCACGGCCTTCACGACGAGCGCCCCCGGATCGCTGATGCCCGGCGTCCCGGCATCGGTGACGAGCGCGACGCTATCCCCGGCCTGCAACCATCCGACGACCTTCGTCGCGGCACCCCGCTCATTGTGCTCGTGGACGGCAACGAGCTGCCCCTGGATGCCATGGGCATCGAGCAGGCGGCGCGTATGGCGGGTGTCCTCCGCCGCGATGCGACTCGCGGAACGGAGCACATCGAGCGCGCGAAGACTCACGTCGCGCAGGTGACCGATCGGCGTGGCCACCACATATAATGTCCCGGCCAACGCCTGAGAGGGTTCCGTATGCAACGGTTTCGCGTCCTGATGAATGCAGCGCTCCTACTATACGGCGCGCTCGCCGTGCTCGTCACCGGCATCGTTCAGGCCCAGACCGAGGAGGCTCCCGAGAAGCCGCACATCGCGCTGCTCCTCCCGCTCAAGTCCAATACCTTCGGCCGTCTCGCCGAAACCGTCCGCCGCGGCATCGAGGCCGGCATGGCCGCCGACGCTGCCAACGCGGAGAAACTCCCCGTTCTGGTATACGCAACCGGCGACGACAACAAGCAGGTCATCGAAGCCTACGACCGCGCCCTGCGCGCCGGTGCGCAGTTCGTGATCGGCCCCATGACCAAGAACGCGGTGCAGGCTCTCGCGCAGAGCTTTGCAGTCAGCGTCCCGACGCTCGCCCTGTCCGCCCCCGACAGCGACGTGCTGCTGCCGGACGGCATGTACGCGTTGGGAGTACAACTGGAGGCCGAGGCACGCCAGGTGGCGCGCATCGCTGCGGCCCAGGGAAAGCGGCGTGCGGTCATGGTCGCCGCGGACAACCCGCTCTCGCGTCGCATCAGTCAGGCCTTCGCGGACGAATGGGCCAAGGCCGGCCGGCTCGTCGTGGACCAGCACCAGTTCACGCTGGACCAGGCGCGCCTCAAGCGCATGCGCGACGGCATCGTCTCCGACAAGGTCGACGCGATCTTCTTCGCGATCGACGGGGCCAAGGCCCGGCAGGTCCGCCCCTATCTCGGCCGCACGCTCCCCGCCTACGGTACGTCACAGGTCAACTCGGCCGAGAGCACCGTGCTCGGTCGCCTGGACCTGAGCGGCCTCATCTTCGTCGACATGCCCTGGCTCATCGCGCCGGATCACGCCGCGGTGGTGTCCTACCCGCAGCCGGAGGGCGGTTTCGCCAACTTCGAGCAGGCCCGGTTCTACGCTCTGGGCATCGATGCGTGGCGGCTGTCGCAGCTGCTGCTCGGCTCGAGCTACAACGAGATCGGCATGCTGGACGGCGTGAGCGGCTATGTGTCGCCCGGCCCCGCTCGCGTGTTCAAGCGCGAAGGCGTGCCGGCGCAGATGACGCAGACGGGCATCCGCCTGCTCGAGGAGCACGAATACCGGTGAAGGCCGACGGCGACCGCGCCGAGTCCCTCGCCCTGGAGTTCCTCGTCGCCCGCGGCTGCACGCTCGTCACCCGCAATTTCCGCTCGCGCTTCGGCGAGATCGATCTCATCGTCCGCGATGGCAGGACGCTGGTGTTCGTGGAAGTCCGCAAGCGCGGCCGCAGCCGGTTCGGCACGGCGGCCGACAGCATCACCGCGACGAAACAGCAGAAACTCATCGCCACCGCCGGCTTCTACCTGACCCGCCTCAGCCCGCAGCCGCCGTGCCGCTTCGACGCTGTCCTCATCGACGCCGAGGACCACGTGGAGTGGCTGAAGGACGCCTTCCGCCCCTGAGCCGGGACGGAGCCGCCCCCGCCCCTATGCCATAATCCTGAAGCTTCACTTACGCCTCGGAATTCATGGACCCGCTCGCCCGAATCATCCAGCAGTTCCACGACAGCGCCGAGCTCAAGCTCCGCGCCGTGGAAGTCCTCGCCGCGCCGCTCGCCCGCGCGGGCGAGATCATGGCCCAGTGCCTCATGAACGAAGGCAAGATCATGGCCTGCGGCAACGGCGGATCGGCCGCTGACGCCCAGCACTTCGCCGCCGAGCTGCTCAACCGTTTCGAGATGGAACGCCCGGGACTCGCCGCCATCGCCCTGACGACCGACAGCTCGACGCTCACGTCCATCGCCAACGACTACGACTACGTCCAGGTGTTCTCCAAGCAGGTCCGCGCGCTCGGCCACGAAGGCGACGTCCTGCTCGCGATCTCGACCAGCGGCAACTCGCCGAACGTCATCGACGCCATCCGCGCCGCGCACGACAAGGGCGTCACGGTCGTCGCGCTCACCGGCAAGGACGGCGGCAAGATGGCCGCCATGCTGAAGGACGACGATGTGAACCTGTGCGTCCCCTCCCCCGTCACCGCGCGCATCCAGGAAGTGCACCTCGTCTGTCTGCACTGCCTGTGCGACGGCATCGACCAGCGACTCTTCGGCGTGCAATGACGTCCCGGGGGCGCCGGCAGGCGGGCGCGATGCTCGTGGCCGGCCTGCTCGCGGCAGGACTGCCGGCGTGCACGCCGGTCCTGCTCGGCCGTAACCGGGCCGACGCGGCGGTCCCTCCCGAGCGACGTGCAGAGGGCGTCTCGCTGCAGGACGAAGCCATCGAGCGCATCGCGCTGGAACTCATCGAGGAACGCTACCCCAAGGACGTCCACGTGAACGTGACCAGCTTCAATCGCATCGCGCTTCTCACCGGCGAAGTGCCCGGCCCGAACGAGCGCGAAGCGATCGCAGCCCTCGTGCAATCCATCGAGGGCGTGCGCCAGGTGTTCAATGAACTGGTGACCGCGCCGGTGTCCACGCTCACGGCACGCGCTGTCGACCGGCACCTGACCGCACGCGTAAAGGCGCGCTTTCTCGATGCCGGCCGATTCCGCGCCGTGCACGTCAAGGTGCTGACCGAAGCGGGCATCGTCTACCTGATGGGGCTCGTCACCGCCCAGGAAGCCAGGGATGCCACCGACCTCGCCGCGCGCACGCCGGACGTGAAGAGCGTCGCCCGCGTGTTCGAACTTCTGGACTCCCCGCCCGCCCCGGAAAAATGATCCGCCCCCTGCCCCCATTCCGCAGCCGCGAGTTCCTGCTGGAACACATCCGCGAGACGCTCGCCTTCTACCACCCGAGAGCCATCGATCCGGCCGGCGGCCTGTTCCAGTTCTTCCGCGACGACGGCACGATCGTCGACCGCCACACCCGTCATCTCGTGAGCAGCACGCGTTACGTCTTCGATTTCGCGATGGCGTGGCGCCAGTTCGGCGAGGCCGCCCATCGCGACGCGCTGCTGCATGCGCTCGCGTTTCTGCGGCAGCGGCATCGCAACCCCGAGTCCGGCGGCTACGCCTGGGTGCTCGACGGCGATCGCGTGCAGGACGGCACCAATCACTGCTACGGCCTCGCGTTCGTGCTGCTCGCGTATTCGCATGCGCTGATGGCAGGTGTCGAAGACGCGCGACAGGACATCGATGCGACCGTCGCGCTGATGGAGTCACGCTTCTGGTCGGAGACTCACGGCCTCTATGCCGACGAGGCCAGCGCGGACTGGTCTGTGCTGCAGCCCTATCGCGGACAGAATGCCAACATGCATTCCTGCGAGGCGTTCCTCGCCGCGTTCGAGGCCACCGGCGAACGTCGTCACCTTGATCGCGCGTTGCGGATCGCCGACAACATCACGCGGCGTCAGGCCGCGCTGGCCGACGGTCTGGTGTGGGAGCACTACCACGCGGACTGGTCGGTGGACTGGGACTACAACCGCGATGACCGTACCAACATCTTCCGGCCGTGGGGATACCAGCCCGGCCACCTCACCGAATGGGCGAAGCTGCTGCTCATCCTGCGGAGGCACGCGGCGCATCTCGAAGCCGATACGTCGTGGCTCGTACCCCGCGCCGTCGAACTGTTCGATGCCGCGCTGGAGAAGGCCTGGGATCCCCGGCATGGCGGCATCCACTATGGCTTCGCGCCGGATGGCAGCATCTGCGACGGCGACAAGTACCACTGGGTGCAGGCCGAGTCGCTGGCGGCAGCCGCGCTGCTCGCCGATGCGACGGGAGAATCGCGTTACTGGGACTGGTACGACCGCATCTGGCGGTATTGCTGGGAGCACTTCGTCGATCATCAGCACGGTGCGTGGTTCCGGATTCTCGCCCCCGACAACGGCAAGGTGACCGACCTCAAGAGTCCCGCGGGAAAGGTGGACTACCACAACATGGGCGCGTGCTACGAGGTGTTGAACGTCGTGCCCTCGTA
>CAZEDA010000231.1:0-6057 GCA_964510915.1 uncultured Rhodocyclaceae bacterium
TCCAACTACATCTGGCCGAAGGAATCGAACAAGAACGCGAAGGTGTGGCTCGAGAAGGCCGGCGGCGAACTCCTCGGCGAGGAGTACGTGGAACTCGGCGGATCGGACTTCACGTCGATCTTCAACAAGATTCGCCAGACCAAGCCCGACTTCATCTTCTCCACCGTCGTCGGCGACTCCGATATCGCCCTGCACAAGCAGTTCAAGCAGGAAGGCTTCAAGGTCGACAAGATGCCGATCGCGGCGCTCACCACCGGTGAGATCGAGATCCGTGCGATGGGTGCGGAGTTCGGCGCGGGACACATTCTGTCGGCCCCGTACTTCCAGGCGCTCGATACGCCCGTCAACAAGAAGTTCGTCGACGAGTATCTGTCGAGCAAGTACGGCAAGGGTGGTGTGACCCACTACAACATGGAGGAGACGTATCTCTCCGTGTACGCGTTCAAGGCCGCATTCGAGAAGGCCGCCGCCAAGGCCGGCAGTGTCGAGGCCGTCACGCCGCGGATGATCCGCGATGTCACGCCCGGCATCCGCATCGAGGACGACATCTCGCCGGAAGGTCTCGTGTGGTTCGACGAAACCTGCCACCTCTACATGAAGCCGAAGATCGGACAGTGCCAGGGCAACGGCCAGTTCAAGATCGTGCAGGCCGCGGAAAAGCACATCGCACCGGACCCTTTCATCATCTATCCGGAACGCGGGGTGTGCAAATTCGACGGACTGCACTCGCCGGACGGCAAGATCGCGAAGAGCGTCCTGTAGTTCACCGTTGGGTGCTGCTTCGTCCTCCCGGGCCCGCCTGCCCGGGAAGACCGGCAGCACCGTTTTTCCTCCCGAACATTCGACCCCGCCCCGCGCGATGACGTCATCGTCGCGCCGGAGCGTCGTCGATGGGGCGCAGCCATGAGCGTGAATCATTTCTGGACCGCGTTTGCGTTCGAGCCGTTCATGAACGCACTGCTGATCGGTCTCAGTGTCGCCAGTGTCTGGCTGATCGCGGCACTGGGTCTCGCGATCGTCTACGGCACGATGGGCGTCATCAACATGGCGCACGGCGAGTTCGTGATGCTCGGCGCCTACAGCGCCTTCGTCCTCGAAACGGTCGTCGGCGTGCCCTTCCTGCTGTGCGTGCCCGCGGCCTTCCTCATCGTCGGCCTGATCGGTGCGGCCATCGAGAGGGGACTCGTCCGCCACCTCTACAAACGACCACTGGACACGCTGCTGGCGACCTGGGGGCTGTCGCTCGTGCTCATCCAGGGGGTCCGGCTCATTCTGGGGCCGGAACCGAAGAATCTTCAGAGCCCCGCGTGGCTGAACGCGTCGCTTCGTGTGTGGGTGTTCGAGCTGTCGTGGTTCCGGGTGTTCATCTTCGGCGTCACGATCGCCGCCTTCGTTCTCACCTGGTGGCTGCTGCACCGGACCCGTCTGGGCCTGATGGTGCGCGCGGTGATGCAGAACAAGGAGATGGCTGCGGTCCACGGCATCGACGCGGGCAAGGTGTTCACCCTGACGTTCGCCTACGGAGCGGGACTCGCCGGTCTGGCGGGCTCCATGTTCGGTGCCATCAAGAACGTCTTTCCCGACATGGGCAGCGGCTACATCGTCGAAGCCTTCCTGGTGGTCGTGGTGGGCGGGGTCGGTTCGCTGCTGGGCAGCCTGTTCAGTTCGATCGGACTGGGCGAGATCTACTCGGTGTTCGCGTACTTCACCAACGGGACGTTCGCGAAGTTCTGGCTGTTCCTGCTCGTCGTGATCTTCCTCCGGTTCCGGCCGCAGGGGCTCTTCTCCGACGCCATGGCAAGGCGCTAGCGCGACCCTGCGAACGACGATACCGAATCGGCATGCGAATCCCACGGAGTCCCGATGCGTAACAACCTCTACCACAACACCAAGGCGCAATGGATCGTGTATGTCGTGTTCTTCGCGCTGATGGCCTTCGTGCCCATCGTGATCGAGGACACGTTCACCACCAACCTGCTCGCGCGGTTCCTGGTGCTCGGCATGCTCGCGCTGTCCGTGAGTCTCGTGTGGGGGTTCGGCGGCATCCTGAGCCTCGGCCAGGGCATCGCCTTCGGTCTGGCGGCCTACGGCATGGGCATGACCATGCAAATGCAGTCGCAGGATCCGGAAAGCTCGCCCATCCCGAGCTTCATGCTCACCAACGAACTCACCAAGCTGCCCTTGCTGTGGGAGCCGTTCTGGCATACGCCGACCGGCATCGTTCTCGCGCTCCTCGTGCCCACGGTGTTCTTCCTCATCTTCGGCGCGATGATGTTCCAGGCGCGCGTGGCCGGCGTATTCGTGGCGATCGTGACTCTGGCCATGCTGTCCGCGTGGTACTCGATGGCCTTCGACATGCAGCCCTACACCGCGGGATTCAACGGCATCTCGCCGCCGAGTCCGCTGAAACTGGGCGAGCACATCGTCGATCCGTACAGCAACGAGGCCTACTGGATTGCGCTCGGCATGCTCACGCTGGCGACGCTCGCGCTCAAGCTGCTGCTGCAGAGCAAGTTCGGGCTCATCGTGCAGGCGGTCCGCGAGGACCCGGAGAGAGCGCGCTTCCTCGGCTACAGCGTCTCGGGGTATCAGATCGCGGTGTTCACCGTCTCGGGCTTCGTCGCGGCGCTGGCCGGGGTGCTCTGGGTGATGATCGTCCAGTACGTGTCGCCGACCTCCCTCGAGGTCACCTTCAGCGTCTCGATGGTCATCTGGGCGGCGGTCGGCGGGCGCATGTCCCTGCTCGGCGCCATTCTCGGGGCGTTCTTCGTGAATGGCATCCAGAGCTATCTCGGTGACGAGATGCTCTACGGCTTCCTGCTCGTCCTGGGCGGCCTGTTCATCCTGATCGTGCGCTTCCTGCCGTCGGGTCTGGCCGGACTGCTGGAGAGTCTTCTCGAACGGCTGGCCCGGCGGCCGGCGGATCCGCGGGGGCAATGATGGCGCTGCTGGAACTCCACCAGGTCACCAAGGCCTACGACGAACTGAAGGTCGTGGACGGCTTCGACCTCAAGGTGCATCGGGGGGAACTGCGCTGTCTGCTCGGACCCAACGGCGCCGGCAAGACGACGACGATCGATCTCATCACCGGCAGGCAGAAGCTGAGCGGCGGCCAGGTGGCTCTCGACGGCACGGTCATCAGCGACTGGCCGGAGCACATGCGGGTGCGCGCCGGCCTGGCCCGGAAGTTCCAGATTCCCGCCGTCTTCAAGGGCCTCACCGTCCGGCAGAACCTCGAGGCCGCGTTCACGCGTCATCTCAACCCGATCCGCAACATGTTCGTGTTCCGTGACCGCGAGACGCAGGACCGGATCGACGAGGTGGCGTCGCTCGTCAATCTCAAGGATCGGCTCCGGGTGCGGGCGGACGAACTCTCGCACGGGGAAACCCAGTGGCTGGAGATCGGCATGGTGCTCACGCAGAACGCGCGGATTCTGCTGATGGACGAGCCCACCGCCGGGATGACCACGCAGGAGACCCACAAGACCGGCGAGATCTTCAACGGCCTCAAGGGCACGCACACGCTCCTCGTGGTGGAACACGACATGAGCTTCGTCCGGCAGATCGCCGACCGCGTCACGGTGATGCACATGGGGCGCTTCCTCGCCGAAGGGACGATCCACGAGATCGAACGCAACGAGGAGGTGCAGCGCGTGTACCTCGGTCAGGGAGGGGCGGGCCACCATGCTTGAACTGTCGAACGTCACTTCCTACTACGGCAAGACGCCGATCATCCAGGGCATGTCGCTGTCCGTGGAGAAGGGCGATCTGCTCTCGGTGATCGGGCGCAACGGCGTCGGCAAGACAACGCTCGCCAAGACCATTCTCGGTCTCACCACCCGCATCGACGGGACGATCCGTGTGAACGGCATGGACGTGAGTCAGGTGCCGACCCACCGGCGCGCGGCGCAGGGCCTGGGCTACATCCCGCAGGGCCGGGGCATCCTGCCGAAGTTCACGGTGCAGGAGAACATCCTCCTGGGCACCTTTGCGCGAGGGGACGGCGTCCAGGCCGTTCCGCCCCTCGTGCTCGAGCTGTTCCCCTATCTCGCGGCGAATCTCACGAAGCGCGCCGGCACGCTTTCGGGCGGCCAGGCCCAGCAGCTCGCGATCGCGCGGGCACTCGCGACCGATCCGAAGCTGCTGATCCTCGACGAGCCGACGGAAGGCATCCAGCCCAACATCGTCGAGCAGATCCAGGAACTGGTGATCCGCCTCAATCGCGAGATGGGGCTCACCGTGATCCTCATCGAGCAGAACGTCGAGTTCGCGCAGCGCGCCGGCAACCGCTTCGTGATCCTCGACAAGGGCGCCATCGCGGCGCAGGGCGCCATCGACGCCCTCACCGACGAACTCGTCCAGAAGCACCTGACGATATGACCGTCCTCACTGCACGAAGCCGTCCGCCACCGCGATGGCGGCATCCCACCCCCGGACCCGTGAACGCGGGCATTCCGTCGACCCTGCGTCTCGAGCGCACAACGCACCAAGGAGGCTGAAATGATCTCGATCCCGAAGAAAGGCACACCCGAGTACGACCGGCTGGTGAAGGAACACGAGGAATGCATCCGCTCCATGAAGGGCGTGGCGGGCTGCTCGATCCTCAAGTGCGCGACGCCCGGTGACACCACCGTCGTGACCGGCGGCATCCACGAGGACTTCCTGCTGAATCGCGTGCTGCTGCGCATGCGCGCCCTTCCCGCGAAGGGCAAGCTGGTCGTCATCTGCACGAAGGTGGAGAAGGAGTGGCGCATCGGCCGGCTTTCCGGCATTCGTGGCGTGCCGCCCGAGTTCGTCGACAGCCGGGTATTCACCGACGAGCAGGAAGTGCAGCACGCCATCTTCCTCATGCGTCTCGACGAGATGGCCGCGCACGACGGCATGCCCGAGCACTTCCACGAGGGATGGAAGCGCCGCGACGACAACTGGACCGCCACCTGATCGCGGCGCCCGCCGCACCGCCCCACAAAAGCACACGCAGGAGAATCCGAAAATGATGCGACTCACAGGCTACGCCGACAAGTTCAGCGTGCATCCCGGCGACAAGATCAAGTTCTACGTGAACTGCGACGGTCCCGCCAAGTACAAGGCCGAGATCGTGAAGATGATCAACGGCGACACCAACCCGCGCGGTCCGGGCTTCATCGAGAAGCCCATCAGCGTCTCGGTCAATGGGGAGTACACCGGCCGCAAGCAGATCATCCACAGCGGTTCGTACGGCTACGTGGCCGACAACCCGTCGCTGCGGGTGAAGAGCTTCACCATCCAGGTCTGGGTCTGGCCCACGACCCCCAAGACGCACCCCAAGTACTGGAAGCACGGTGCGCAGGGTCTCGTGACGAAGTGGTCCGCGGCCGAAGGCGGCTACGGTCTGTTCATCAACGAGGAAGGCAAGCCCGAACTGCGGATCAACGGGACCAAGGTGACGGGGACTGCGCCGCTGCGCGACCACGCGTGGCACTTCCTCGCCGCGACCTACGATGCCGCAACCGGCGAGGCGATCCTTTATCACGAGCCGCAGATCACCTACGCGCTGGATCCCGAAGTGCCTCCGGTCGTCGCGAAGGTTTCGGCGCCGCCCAGCCCCAGCGGCATTCCGCTGGTCATCGCGGGCTACACCGGCAGCTCGAACGGGGGCGTGCTCGCGAACTCGTCGGTGCCGAAGGGCATGGTCATCGCCGGCCACTACAACGGCAAGATCGACAGCCCGCGGCTTTGTGACCGCGCGCTCTCGCGCCTCGACATCGAGACGATGAAGCTCGGCTGCCAGACCGGCATGGACGAGCGTCGCGGCAGCGGTCCCACCCCGCGCCTGTCGGAATGCGTCGTGGGCGCCTGGGACTTCAGCGTGGGCATCAACACCATCGTGGGGACCGACAAGGGGCCCTATCTGAACAACGCCGCGATCGTGAACTGCCCCACGCGTGCCATGACGGGCTACAACTGGTCGGGCCACAACTTCGACTGGAAGCATGCCCCGGCCGAATACGGCGCGATCCACTTCCACGATGACGACATCGACGACGCCCGCTGGGACGTGGACTTCGAATGGGAGGT
>CAZEDA010000232.1:0-6052 GCA_964510915.1 uncultured Rhodocyclaceae bacterium
CCTTGAACCGCAGATACTGCTGCATGACGGGGGTGTGGGCGGGGGCGTTCATCGGGGGAGGGACCTGGAAGTTCCCGATTCTAGCGGGTTGGACGCCACGCGCGGCAACGCGCCGCGCGTGCTCAGCTGCGCATGAGAAGGTCGACGGCGTTCCGGTAGGTCGGGTCCGTTTCGTCGCGACTGGAGACAGTCATGCGCATGTCCCGTAGCAGTCCGTCCTCGATCCCGTAGATCCATCCATGGACTGCAACATCCTGGCCGCGGTCCCAGGCATCGCGCAGGATCGTCGTCTGGCAGACATTGGCGACCTGCTCGATCACGTTCAGCTCGCACAGGCGATTCGCGGCTCGCGGGTTGCCCTCGAGCGAACCAAGGTGTCCGGCATGCTTTTCCTCGACGTCCTGCACGTGCCGCAGCCAGTTGTCACTGAGCCCGATGCGATCCCGCCTAATCACGGCCCGCACGCCGCTGCAGCCGTAGTGTCCGCAGACAATGATGTGTCGGACCTTGAGTACGTCGACGGCGAACTGCATGACCGAAAGGCAGTTGAGGTCCGTATGCACGACGAGGTTCGCGACATTGCGGTGCACGAACAGTTCTCCGGGGAGCAGCCCGACGATCTGGTTGGCCGGTACCCGGCTGTCGGAACATCCGATCCAGAGGTACTCGGGGGACTGCTGATGGGACAGCTTCGTGAAGAAGTCCGGGTCCTGCAGGCGGATGCGTTCTGCCCAGTGCCGATTGCTGTCGAATAGGTGCTGAAGTTCTCGCATGGCAGGTGTCCTCGCGGCTGGGCTCCGCTGTCTTTGTCCGGATGGCCGGAGAATAGCCCACCTGGCGAAGCCACGCGCATCAGCGCGTTCTGCCGGATCACGCTGCGCTCTATCGCGATAATGAATCGTCAGATCAGAATTCGATCCGGCATCATGACTTCCTCCGAACGGGACGACCCGGGGGCAACATCGCGATCTGCGGGAGCATTCGCTTCGTCCGGCAGATAGGGAGGTCCCGGCTGAGACAGTTCTCGCATCGGCGGCGCGATCTGCACGAGGATCTTGTAGAACGCTCGCACATTCTCGGTTAGCGCCATGGCTTCGCCGCCGCGCGCGTAGCCGTGCTGCAGTTCTTCGTAGTAAGCGGGGTCGGCCAGCAAAGGCAGCGCGCGCCGTACATCCACCCACACGTCGGGATTCATCCCCAGCTTCTGGGCTAGCACACGGGCGTCCTCGAGGTGTCCCGGTCCCTGGTTGTAGGCGGCGAGAGCGAACCAGGTGCGGTCGGGTTCCGCGATGCGCTCGGGAAGGCGGTCCCTCAGCATGGCGAGGTACTTGGCGCCTGCGATGATGTTGGCGTGTGCGGCATGGTTGATTCTGACGCCCATCCTCTGCAGCGTGCTCTGCGTGAGCATCATGAAGCCCTGCACGCCCGTGGGCGAGGTCGCCTTGGGGTTCCAGCGGGACTCCTGATAACCCAACGCAGCGATCAGACGCCAGTCGAGGCCGGTGGCGCGCTCGGCCGCGAGCAGATGCGGACGGTAGGTCGGCAGTGTGGTCTCGCACTGTTCCAGGAAGGCTTCCACCTCCAGCGCCGGCAGTCGATTGACATGCCCGTAGTAGCGGTCCACCAGACGCGCGAGCGTGCCGTCGGCGGCGATGCGGCGGAAGAACTTGCGTGCCTGCTTGAGCAGCGTCGGGTCGGCATTGAGCGGAAAGGCCCACGCGAGCTTCTCGGTCTTGCCCAGCGTGAGTGCGGTGCGCAGTTCCGGCCGCGCGGCTCGCACCAGGTCGAATACGTGAGACGTCGTGATGCCGAAGTCGGCTTCGCCCGCGGCGACCTTTTCCGGCACGGCCTCCGGATGACCGGCATCGACGATACCGACGTTGAGCGACGGACCTTGCGCAAGGGCACGATCCAGCAGTTCCGCGCCGCGAGACTGCGCCGAGACGATCACGCGTTTCGTGTCGAGTGAGCGCAGCGATCGGGCGCCAGTGGCGTCGCGCCGATGCACGAGCACCTGGCGAACATCCATGTACCCGGGGCCGAAGAGCAGCGGCGCATCAGCACGGCGAGAAGCGACGAGCGAAGCGGCACCGATGTGGGCTTCTCCCCTCGAGAGACGGCTCAGAACCTCGGCTTCCGTCTCCGCTTCGACGAAACGAACGGGAACGCCCAGTTCCTCTGCGAACAACGTGACGAGATCATGCTCGATGCCGGCGAACTCGCCCTCGATCGTCTGGAAGCGCGTGGTCGCTGACGTCCGCGTGATGACCACGAGTTCCTGCGGGTACGTGGATGGCAGGACAGTCGGGCCGGGCACGTCCTCCACATTGGCAGGAACGTGCAACGGACCGGAAGCCGCAAGCAGAAGCGCGGCCGAGGAGGCGAGATGCCGCAACCGGAGCATAGGGTTCAGCGAGTGCTCGAATCAGCGACGCTTGACCACCGCGCCTGACGGAAGTTTCGGACCGGCAATTCCAACCCTCCATGGCGTCCGGGTAACCCCGGCATGCGACCGACCGCGGGGACTCTGACCGCGATCGACCGCCAGCGTCAAGCAAGACGACCGCCACGATTCGCAGCCCGGTTTTGCCGGCGCGTCTCGAATTCCGCCGGGTCAGTGACTTGCCGGCCAAATGCGAAGCGAATTCTCGCCGTCATTGTTTGCTGCGCCCTGGGATGGGGCGCCGTGGGACGGCAGTCCCGAGCCGGGGAGGACCGGCAGCAGGGTTTTCCGGCCGACCGGGACCCCCCCGGTATAATCCGGCCCGAATGAATCCGACCCCTGCATCGACCGACCGACCCGGCGCCATGCTGCAAGTGCGCGACCTCGCCTGCATGCGGGGCGATGCGCTGCTCTTCCGCAAGCTGGAGTTCGATGTCGAAGCCGGCGAGGTCCTGTGGATCGAGGGGAGCAACGGCAGCGGCAAGACCTCGCTCCTGCGGATTCTTTCCGGGTTGAGTCCACCCGAGCAGGGGGAGGTGCGTTGGCGGGGGACGGCTCTCGCGTCGGCGCGCGATGCCCTGCAGGAGGACCTCCTGTACCTCGGACACCTGAATGCGCTCAAGGACGACCTTTCCGTTGCGGAGAACCTCCAGTTCCATTCGGCCATCGCCGGGTACGACGCGGACGCTGTCGCCATCGACAACGCGATCGCGGCCGTGGGCCTCACTTCACGCCGCGACCTCCCGGTGCGTGTCCTGTCCCAGGGGCAGCGGCGTCGTGCCGCGCTCGCACGGCTCTGGCTCGCGTCGTCGCGGACCCTCTGGATTCTCGATGAACCCTTCGCCGCGCTCGACGTGGATTCCGTCGACCGGCTCGCTGCACTGCTCGCCGACCACGTGTCTGCCGGGCGCATGGCCATCCTCACCACGCACCAGGAAGTCGCCTTGCCGGCGGGCCGGACCCGGCGGCTGCGACTCGATGCCGCATGAACGGCAGCCCGCTGCTGGCTGCATTCCGGCGCGACGTCCTCCAGGCGTGGCGCCGTCGGGCCGACTGGCTCACGACCTTTTTCTTCTTCGTGATCGTCGTCAGCCTGTTTCCCCTGGGTGTCGGTCCCGAGCCGGAGATGCTGAGAACCATGGCCCCCGGCATCCTGTGGGTGGCAGCCCTGCTCGCAGCGATGCTCTCCCTGCCGCGGGTATACGGCACGGACTACGCGGATGGGACGCTCGAGCAACTCGTCCTGGCGCCCCAGCCGCTCGCCATGCTGGTCCTCGCAAAGACGGTCGCGCACTGGCTGCTTTCCGGGCTGCCGCTGGCGCTGATGGCGCCCGTGCTCGGGCTGCAGTTCGGGCTGGAGGGCGAGCCCCTGACGGTGCTTTTCTGGTCGTTGCTGCTGGGCACGCCGTGCCTGTCCTTCATCGGCGGGGTGGGGGCGGCGCTGACGCTCGGGGTGCGTGGCGGTGGCGTACTGGTCGCGCTGCTGGTCCTGCCCCTGTACATTCCGGTGCTTATCTTCGGCGCGGGGGCCGTGCAAGCGGTCGCCACGGGAACCGGAGCGGGCGGACATCTGTCTTTGTTGGGAGCGTGCCTGTGCATCGCGGCGGCGCTCTCTCCCTGGGCCACCTCGGCTGCGCTTCGCGTGGCGCTCGAGTGAGGGCATGAGAGTTCCATGAACCTGTTCAAGTTTTCTTCGCCTCAGACCTTCTACCCGCTTGCGGGCAGACTGGCGCCGGTGTTCTGGGCACTCGCGGCTGTGCTGGCGGCGGTCGGGCTGTACATCAGCTTCTTCGTCGCGCCGACGGATTTCCAGCAGGGCGAGTCGTACCGGATCATCTTCATCCACGTGCCGGCCGCCTGGATGTCGATGTTCCTCTATCTGGTGATGGCGGTCTGGGCGGCGGTGGGTCTCGTGCTCAATACTCGCCTGTCTTCCATGATGGCGACGGCCCTGGCGCCCACGGGCGCGCTGATGACGTTCATCGCGCTGTGGACCGGGTCTCTGTGGGGACGGCCGACCTGGGGAACATGGTGGGTGTGGGATGCCCGGCTCACCTCCGAACTGATCCTGCTGTTCCTTTACATCGGCTTCATGGCGCTGCACGCGTCCATCGACGAGCCGCGGCGGGCCGACAAGGCCGCAGCCATTCTCGCCATCGTGGGTGTGGTGAACGTGCCGATCATCTACTTCTCGGTGAAGTGGTGGAACACCCTTCATCAGGGCTCGTCAGTGAGCCTCACGAAGTCTCCGAGCATGGCGGCCACCATGCTCGCGGGGATGCTCGTGATGGCGCTGGCCTTCTGGATGTACAGCATCGCCGCGGGGCTCACGCGGGTGCGGAGCATCATTCTCGAGCGCGAACGCAACTCGGCCTGGGTCGGGGCCATGCAGGAGAACTGAATCATGCAGTGGGGCAGTCTGGAAAATTTCCTGAACATGGGCGGCTACGCGAAGTTCGTGTGGGGCTCCTTTGTCGTCACCGCGGTGCTGCTTGCGGGCGAGGTCGTCCTCCTGCGCCGCCGCCATCGGACGGCACTCGCTGATGCCCGCAGGCTTGCCCGCCTCGGGAGGGACGCATGACGCCCCGCCGCAAGCGCCTGGCGATGGTCGTGGGCGGCGTGGCCGTGCTCGGCATCGGCGCCGCGCTTATCCTCAACGCATTCAACAGCAACCTCGTGTTCTTCTACAGTCCGACGCAGGTGGCCGCGAATGAAGCCCCGACGGGCCGCAGCTTCCGCATCGGCGGGCTGGTGGAGCAGGGCAGCCTCAAGCGCGAACCCGACGGCGTGAGCGTGCGTTTCGTCGTCACGGACACCGCCAAGATCGTGCCGGTGGTCTACAAGGGCATCCTTCCGGACCTCTTCAAGGAAGGCAAGGGCGTCGTGGCCCAGGGCAAGCTCGAGGCCGACGGCGTGTTCCACGCGTCCGAAGTGCTGGCCAAGCACGACGAGAACTACATGCCGCCCGAAGCCGCCGATGCGCTGGAGAAGGCACACAAGGCCGCGCAGGGCAGTGAGAAGACCCTGGTGATGGACAAGAGCGCCGGAGGCGGCAAATGATCCCGGAACTCGGACATTTCGCGCTGCTGCTGGCGCTGGCGATGGCGTTCGTGCAGGCCGTGGTGCCGCTTGCGGGCGCTGCGCGCGGCAACGAGCGCTGGATGGCGGTGGCGCGTCCGGCGGCTATCGGGCAGTTCCTGTTCGTCGCCACGGCATTCGGCTGTCTTGCCTGGTCGTTCGTGCACAACGATTTCTCGGTACTGAACGTTGCTTCCAACTCCAACAGTTCGCTGCCCGTGCAGTACCGATTCGCGGCGACCTGGGGCAGTCACGAAGGCTCGCTGCTGCTGTGGGTGCTCATGCTCACCGGCTGGATGAGCGCCGTGGCGCTCTTCAGCCGGCATCTGCCCGTCATCATGGCGGCGCGCATCCTGGCGGTGATGGCGCTCATCAGCGTGGGCTTCCTGCTGTTCATGCTGATCACCTCGAATCCGTTCGAGCGCCTGCTGCCTGCCGCGATGGACGGCCGAGACCTCAATCCGCTGCTGCAGGATCCCGGCATGGTGATCCACCCGCCGATGCTCTACATGGGTTACGTGGGCTTCTCGG
>CAZEDA010000233.1:0-6045 GCA_964510915.1 uncultured Rhodocyclaceae bacterium
CCCGGCATGGTGATCCACCCGCCGATGCTCTACATGGGTTACGTGGGCTTCTCGGTGGCGTTTGCCTTCGCCATCGCGGCGCTGCTGGGCGGTCAGCTGGACGCCACCTGGGCGCGCTGGTCCCGCCCGTGGACCACTGCGGCGTGGATGTTCCTCACCATCGGCATCTGCCTCGGCAGCGCGTGGGCCTACTACGAGCTCGGCTGGGGCGGCTGGTGGTTCTGGGACCCCGTCGAGAACGCCTCCTTCATGCCGTGGCTCGTGGGCACTGCGCTGATGCACTCCCTGGCTGTGACCGAGAAACGCGGCGGGTTCAAGATCTGGACGGTGCTGCTCGCCATCATTGCGTTCAGCCTGAGCCTGCTCGGGACCTTCCTCGTTCGCTCGGGCGTGCTCACGTCCGTGCACGCGTTCGCGACCGATCCGGCACGCGGCATCTTCATCCTGTGCTATCTCGCGGTCGTGGTCGGCGGGTCGCTGACGTTGTTCGCGATTCGCGCGCCTCGTGTCGGCACCAGCGGCGATTTCGAGCTGGTATCGCGCGAGTCCGCGTTGCTCACGAACAACGTCCTGCTGGTCGTGGCTTCAGCCTCCGTGCTGCTGGGGACGCTGTATCCGCTGTTCCTCGATGCGCTCAACCTCGGCAAGCTGTCGGTGGGTCCGCCTTATTTCGAGGCGGTGTTCGTGCCCCTGATGGCGCCGGCGCTGTTCCTCATGGGGGTGGGGCCGCTAGCACGCTGGAAGAAGGCCGAGATCCCCGATCTCGTGCAGCGCCTCAAGTGGGCGGCAGCCGTGGCGGTGGTGTGCGCGCTCGTCGTCCCGTTCGTGATGGGGCGTGGCTCGCCGATGATCTTCCTGGGTCTGGCCTGCGCGTTCTGGATCCTCACGTCCTCCGCCGTCAACGTCATCGAGCGCGTGCGCCAGCTCACGGCCGTGAACGGCGGTCGCACCGGTCAGGCGCTGCGGGCGCAGCCGCGTGGCTACTGGGGCATGCTCCTCGCCCATGCCGGCGTTGCGGTGTTCATCATCGGCGTGACGATGGTGAAGAGCTACGAGACCGAGAAGGATGTGAAGATGCGGGCCGGCGACATCGTCGAGATCGGCGGGTACGGCTTCCGGCTGGACGGGTTCCGTCGCCAGGACGGCCCCAACTACGACGCGACGGTCGGTGTCATCACGGTGCTGCGCGACGGCAAGGAGCAGCTGAAGCTCTACCCCGAGAAGCGGTTCTACAGCGTCCAGCAGATGCCCATGACCGAAGCCGACATGGACTCCGGCTTCACCCGCGACCTTTACGTCTCGCTCGGCGAGCCGGTGGGTGACGACGCCTGGATCGTGCGCGTGTATCACAAGCCCTTCATCGACTGGATCTGGGTCGGCTGTTTCCTCATGGCCCTGGGCGGACTGCTCGCCCTGACCGACAAGCGCTACCGCCTGGAGCGGCGGACGGCAAAGCAGCAGGCAGGCGCGGGTGCCGTCGGCGCCACAGCGTAAGGAAGACAGGATGAACAAGAAGTTTCTGATTCCGCTGGCGGTGTTCGTGATCCTGCTGGTATTCCTGGGGGTGGGCCTCACGCTCAACCCGCGCGAAGTGCCGTCGCCTCTCATCGACAAGCCGGCTCCGGCGTTCTCGCTTTCGCAGCTCCACGAGGCGGAGAAGACGCTCACGCCCGCAGATCTCAAGGGCAAGGTCTGGCTGCTGAATGTCTGGGCGTCGTGGTGCGTGTCCTGCCGTCAGGAGCATCCGCTGCTGGTGGAACTCGGCAAGGCCAACGTCGTGCCCATCTACGGTCTCAACTACAAGGACCAGCGCCCCGATGCCCTGAAGTGGCTGGATCAGTTCGGCAACCCGTACACGGCCTCGATCGTCGACGCCGACGGCAAGGTCGGGATCGACTACGGCGTCTACGGCGTCCCCGAGACCTTCCTCATCGACAAGGAGGGGGTCATCCGCTACAAGCAGATCGGGCCCATCACGCCGCAGGTGCTGCAGGAGAAGCTGCTGCCCATGATCCGGAACCTGCAGGGATGACGCGCCTGCTCGCCGCGGTGGTGCTGTGGTGCGGGCTCGCGATGTCCGCGGTCGCGGGAACCGCCGAGCCCGTCGCGCAGGACCCGGTGCTGGAGAAGCGTCTCAATGCGCTGTCCGCGGAACTGCGCTGCCTCGTCTGCCAGAACCAGTCGCTTGCCGATTCCCACGCGGAGCTCGCCATCGACCTGAAGAATCAGGTGCGGGACATGATGCGGGCCGGCAAGACCGACGAGGAGATCAAGCAGTACCTCACGCAGCGTTACGGCGACTTCGTGCTGTACAACCCGCCCGTCAAGGCGTCGACCTGGTTGCTGTGGATCGGGCCGTTCGTCCTGCTCGTCGGCGGCGTGTTCGTGCTCTCCTTCATCCTTCGGTCGCGTCGGCGCGACATGGCGGCGGTGAAGGATGCCTCGCCGGCCGACACGGCAGACCGTGAGCGCGCCCGAGCCCTGCTGGCCGGCGACGGTGCGGCGCGCGAGTGAAGCGCTTCCGACGCGACTGCTGTTCGCGTTCCTGCTGAGTCTGCTTTCGGTCGGCGCGTCCTTGGCTGCACCGCCCGTCGATCCCGGTATCTCCCAGGCACTCGCGAGCTGGCGGGCATCGCGCTACGCCGACATTCACTACGGCATCAGCGCGCGCGTCGCCGAGTCCGCAGACCGCGTGACCCTCGATGTGACGGTCGTCGTGTCACTCGAAACGATTGACCCCATCGTGCTCGACTGGCGTCCGGCAGGCGGCGCACCCGCCACGCTGTCCGCGTTGGTGAACGGCGAGCCCCGTATCCTTCCCGTGGTTCGCGAGCACGTGATCATAGATTCGGCTCTTCTTCATGCCGGACCCAACACGCTGTCGTTTTCGGTCGAGGCCTCTGCGGGGGCGTCGGGCACGGCCATCACGCGTTTCCGGGATCAGGAGGACGGCAGCGATTATCTCTACACGCTGCTGGTACCTGCCGACGCGAGCACAGTCTTCCCGTGCTTCGATCAGCCCGACCTCAAGGCCCGCTTCACGCTGAGCCTGGAGGTCCCGGACGGCTGGACCGTCGTGGGCAACGGACCCCTCCGAGAAGTGGGTGACGCGATGAAGGGGCGGCGTGTTCACACGTTCCGTGAGACGGAGCCCATCAGCACTTACCTGTTCGCGTTTGCGGCCGGACCCTTCGTCGCATTGCGTCATGGTGAGGACGACACGCGCCTCTTCGTGAGGCGATCCCGTCGTGTTCTCGGGGAAACGCACGGTCCCGCGATTCTCGAAGCCAACCGTCGCGCGCTCGACTGGGTGTCACAGTGGCTGGGGCGTCCCTTCCCGTTCGCGAAGTACGACCTCGTGGTGATTCCCGAACTGCCCTATGGCGGGATGGAGCACGCGGGGGCGACATTCCTGCGCGAGGCCGCCGTGCTGTTTCCAGGGGCGCCCAGCGTATCGGAGTCGTTCCGTCGCGCGCAGCTGATCTTCCACGAGACGGCGCATCAGTGGCTCGGCGATCTCGTCACGATGCGCTGGTTCGACGACCTGTGGCTGAAGGAAGGCTTCGCCAACTTCGCAGCAGCGAAGATCGCCGAGGCAACGATGCCGGAGACCGCGCCCTGGGTGGCGTTCCACGGCCGGAAGTCCGAGGCGTACCGCATCGACGGCAGCCCCGGGACGACCGCCGTTCACCAGCCGGTCGACAACCTGCTGGAGGCCAAGGCGTCGTATGGACCGGTGGTGTACGAGAAGGCGCCGGCCCTGCTTCGGCAGATCGAATTCGCCCTCGGTGAGGAGATCTTCCGCGCGGGCGTGCGGCGCTGGGTGGATGCGCACGCGTACGGGGCTGCGGACTGGCGGGATCTCGTGCGGGAACTCGGCCATGCCGCCGGCCGTGACCTCGAGCCTGTGATCGTGCCGTGGATCGAAGGCGACGGCATGCCGGAGATCCGGGTGGAACGACCTGCCGACGGTCGGTTGTCGATCGTGGCGGACGATCTGCAGGGTCGGCAGCGTCATTGGCCGCAGTCGATTCGCGTACGTGCCTTCGCGCAGGGCCGCGCGCCCTGTGACACGACGGTCGTCCTGACGGATGTGGTCACGGCCTTCGGGCCGCCTGCCGATTGTCCCGACGCCGAAGTGTGGCTGCTCAATGCCGGTGACTACGGGTACGGGCGGTTTCGTCTGCGCTCCGACGAGGTCGATGCCGCATTCCGCTGGGCGAGTGACGCGCCGGACGCCCTCGACCGGGCGCTGCTGTGGGAAGCGCTGTGGGAGGAAGTGCGAGACGCGCGGTTACCGCCATCTGCATTCGTGGAACGTGTTCTGGGTGCCTTGGGGCGGGAGTCCAACGCTCTCGTGGAGAGTCAGTTGCTCTCGCGAATCGACTTCGCCTGGCGCCACTGGATGACCGTGGCACAGCGAGCCGCGCTCGGCCCTCTCGCGGAACGGATGCTGCTGGCCATGGCATCGGACGGTGTCGAACCCGCCCGGCGTGTGGCGGCGATGCGGGCACTGATCGCTATGGCCGCCACGCCGGAGTCGCATGCGCTCGTGCGGTCGTGGTTGCGCGGCATCGCCGAACCGCCTGCGCCCTGGCAGGTGAGGGATGCCTTCGCCGCGGTGCGGACCTTGATGGCCGCCGAGGTGGCAGGTGCGGAAGAGGATCTCGCGTTCGTCATCGCTCGCGCAGCCGGAGGCGACGATGCGCGCCGACAAGCCTACGCGGCTGGCGCGGCGGTGCCGCACCCGACGGGAAAGCGGCGTTACTTCGACAGCTGGCTGCGCGATCCGACGATTCCCGAAGCCTGGATCGAGGATGCGCTCGGGCCGCTGAATACGCCGGATCATCACGAGTTCACCCGGCCATTGCTTCGCGAAGCCCTCGATGCCGTACCGGTGCTGTCACGTACGCACAAGATCTTCTTCGTCAATCGCTGGCTGGAGGCTTTCGCGGGTGGGCAGCGTTCGGCCGAGGCCGCTTCGCTGATCCGGGCTGCTGCCGCCAGAGCGGATTTGCCGCTCTCGCTGCGGCGGAAGATGCTGCTCGTGCTCGATCCGCTGGAGCGGACGGTGCGGATTCGCGAGCGGTGGGCGACACCATGAAAGCGCGGGCCTGGCTCGTCGGATTGCTCGTGCTGGTCGCGCAGGTGGCGGGCGCCGCGGACCCGCGGGATCTCGTCGGCAAGCGGCTCTGGGTGCGACCCGCACTCACGGAGACGAGCGTGGACTTCTACAGTGATGCGGAGCTGCGCAAACGTCTTCCCGTCCGCACCAAGAAGGCTTTCGTGATCGAGGACGTGGTCGGCGGGGGACCGTATCCGTATGAGGACCCGATCTACAAGGTGCGCTTCAGTGGCGGCGAGAAAGGGTTCATGGCGGCGAAGGAGCTGGAGTCCCGTCTCTACCGGGAACTGCGCCAGAACGATGTGGCCACGTCACCGCTGTTCGAGCCGCCCCTCGGCCAGGGCGTGCAGGTCCATCAGTTCGAGCGTGCCAGCGTGTTCCTGGCCGACCCGGATGTCATCTGGGCCCGCGTGAAGAACCAGGGGCCGCGAACCCTGCGCGTGCTGCCGCGGGGACCCACGCCGCGCCAGGCCGAACCCTCGGCCGGGCGTACCGTCATCCAGCCAGTGGATCCGACCGCACCGATCATTGCCCCGCGGTGAATTCCGAGCAGCGATGAAAAAGCCCCCGGGCCTTGCGGACACCGGGGGCAGTCACCTTCATTGCAATCCGACTAGAACATCACTCCTTCGTGATGGCCCACACCACGCCGGACTTCGGCGTGACGTAGAACGGGGAGGGCATCGTGAAGTCGGTGTACAGCTCGCCGTAGTCGACCACGTACATGGTCTTGCCGTCGTTGCTGAACACGACATCGTTGGTGCGCTCCAGGCCACCTCGGTTCTCGGGCTTCTGGTAGGCGTTGGGACCCATGTCGATGTTGCGTGCGAAGTAGGACCACTTCACGCCGGCCGGCTCGAGGAAGTCGATCTTCACGATCGCGGGCCACGTCGGCACCAGGCTGTCGGGCCCGTTGTCGA
>CAZEDA010000234.1:0-6027 GCA_964510915.1 uncultured Rhodocyclaceae bacterium
GCGAGATGGTATCGGACGACCTTGCCGCCGGCATAGGGCTCGGTCTCGATCCAGACCTCCCCCCAGCGGAAGTCGAGTTCCGTGAGAGCGGTTTCCTCCCGGGTCTCGCGGATGGCCGCATCCAGGCTGGTTTCGCCGGATTCGATTCCACCCTTGGGAAAGTCCCAGTAGCCGTAAGCCCGCAGCAGCAGGAAATGCCATGCATCGCCTCGGCGGCGGACGACGACGATTCCGGCGGAACGACGAGTTCCCATCTGCCAGACCCCACGAATTGCGCGATTCGCGCCCCAGCCATCCATCCGGCATAACGCCGGGTGACCCGCATCTTGACACAACCCCGGCCCCGGGATGTGGCGCGGCGCAGCGTCGCCGCACTCAACCGGAGCGGCTGTTCTGCCGAAAACATGGCTTATGACACCGATCAGGCCAGGACTGCACCCATGAAGCATCCGAAACACCTCCGCGAACGGGGATTCACCCTCATCGAGATCATGGTGGTCGTGGTGATCCTGGCGATCCTGGGCGCCCTCGTGGTGCCGAAGGTCATGTCCCGGCCCGACGAGGCCCGGGTGGTGGCGGCCAGGCAGGACCTCGGGGCGATCTCCCAGGCACTCAAGCTCTACCGCCTCGACAACCACCGCTACCCCAGCACGGAACAGGGACTGGACGCGCTCATCCGCCGGCCGGCGACTCAGCCGGTCGCGGTGAACTGGCGGACCGGTGGCTACCTCGAGAAGCTGCCCCGGGACCCGTGGGGCACCCCCTATCAGTATCTGCAGCCCGGCCAGCGCGGCGAGTTCGATCTGTTCAGCCTCGGCGCGGACGGCCAGCCGGGCGGGCAGGGCACCGACGCGGATCTGTCCGCAAACGATCTGCCGTGACCTTCTCCCGCGGCTTCAGCCTGGCCGAAGTCCTCGTGGTGACTGCCGTTCTCGCGGTCACCGGGGCCATGACGCTGCCTTCGTTCGTCGATACCGACGCCATCCGCTGTTCCCGGGAAGCCCGGCGCCTCGGTGCCCTGGTGGACGGGGCGTCCAGGGAATCGCTGCAGTCCGGACGGGCTGTTGCGGTGATTCTTGCCGCCGATGGGTATCGCTTCGAGGTTCGGGATCGCGACGGCCGGTGGATGACAGCCCGCGAGGATTCCCTGCCGCCGAATCGCTATCCGGACGGCATTCGCATGGCCTTCGCGCAGGTGGATGGCGTCGCGGTTGGGCCCGTAGCCCGGCTGGAGTTCTCACCAGTAGGCGACCAACCGCCGTTCCTGATCGAACTGGCCCATGACGCCGGCCGGGTGCGAATCGTGGGCTCCGGCATCGGGGAGAGTCATGTCGAGAGTCGCTGAGCGTCGCCGGGCCCGATGTGCCGGACTCGCGCTGGTCGAGCTACTGGTGGCCCTGGTCGTCCTGGGCGTGGTTCTGACGGCCGGGTGGCGTGCGGCGTCCGCGGCTTCGGAGCGGCAGGCTCTCGTTCGCGACCGGATCTACGCGCAATGGGTGGCGCAGGACGCCCTCGCCCGATTGCGTGCCCAGCGGCTCTGGCCCGCGGTGGGCAACCGGGAGTACGAGGCGACGCAGGGCGGCCGCGCCTTCCTGGTCCGGGAACAGGTCACGACCACGCCGAATCCCTCGTTCCGGCAGGTGCGCCTGCGGGTCCACGAAGCTGGCGACAGCGGTCAGGACCTCACGGAACTCGTGGGCTTCGTTCGCGAGCCCGGGGACCGGCCGCGATCATGATCGCGCACCGGGGGTTCACGCTGGTCGAGGTCCTGGTGGCGCTCGTCGTCCTGGCCATCGGTTCCTCCCTGGCCTACCGCGCGCTCGATCTGTTCCAGACCGGCACACACCGCCTCGCAGACGAAAGCCGGGCGCTCGCTCGCCTGGTGTCCGTGTTCGCGCGGATGCAGCTGGATGTGGAGCGCGCCGTGAACGCCCGTCTCTACGACCGGCAGCAGCGGGAGCTTCCGCTGATGCGATCGGTGCCCGGCACAGGGACCGCCGACTGGTCTGCCGGTTTCGAACTCGTTCGCGCTGGCGGTGACTCCCTGCAGGGGCGCGCCAGGCGCGTCTCCTATCGCCTCGACGGCGATCGGCTGGAGTACCGACTCTGGCCCGATACCGATGCGGTGCCGGCACCCGTGCAGACATTCACCCTGCTCGAGGGCGTGCGCGCGTGTCGAGTCCGCTTCCTGGACGCGCAAGGGCGGTGGGCCGGTGCCCTGGCGGGCGCAACGCCTTCGCTGCCCCGTGCCGTGCAGGTGGAACTGGACGTGACCGGCATCGGCCTCGTGCAGAGGACCTTCGCTCTGCCATGAGGAAAGAACGCGGCGCCGCGCTGCTCCTCGCCCTCGGCGTCGTCGCGACCGTGGCCGTCATCCTCTCGGACGTGCTGATGCAGGGACGGCTCACGATGCGTGCGGCCGAGAACGGCCTCGCCCAGGCCCAGCTGCGGCAGGTGGCGATCGCCGGTACGCAGTGGGCGCAACTGGTCCTCGACGACGACGCGCGCACGAGCCTTGCCGATTCGCTGAACGAGGCCTGGGCCGTGCGTCTGCCGCCAACACCGGCGGAGGGCGGGCGCATCGCCGGTCGCATCGTGGACCAGCAGGGGCTGTTCAACGTGAACAATCTCGTCGGCGGCGGGCGGGCGCATCCGCCCGCGGTCGCGCAGTTTCAGCGGCTGCTCGCGGTGCTCTCGATCGATCCGTCCGTCGCCGACGCCGTGGTGGACTGGCTGGACAGCGACGACGAGATGTCCGGCAGCGGCGGTGCGGAGGGCGGCTTCTACGCGCGGCTCGATCCGCCCAGGAAGATCTCGAATCACACTCTGGTCGACGTGTCCGAACTGCGGGCCGTCCGCGGCATCACGCCGGCCGTCTTCGAAAAACTGGCGCCGTTCGTGTCCGCGCTGCCGGTGCGCACGGCGGTCAACGTCAACACGGCGCCGCCCGAAGTCCTCGTGGCCATGGTGCCGGGGTTGTCCATCGAGGAGGCTCGCGCGCTCGACGCACGACGGCGCAGTTCGCCGTTCCTGCAGCGTGATGCCTTCCTCGGCGCGCTGCCGTCGACGGTGGCGGCCCGATCCGAAAGCGACATCGACGTGTCCTCGCGCTACTTCGCCATCACGGTCGAGGCAGCCAGGGACGACAACGTCGTGAACATGCGCACGCTGGTCGAGCGCGAACAGGCGACACCCACCCGCGTCGTCTACCGGAGCTTCCAATGAGTCATCTCCGCATCGTGCTGCCCGAAGTCCCGGCCGATGCCGGTCTTCCGCTTCGCTGGGCGCTTCTGGATCGCGGCGGACGGGTGGTCGAGGAAGGCGAGGGGTCGGTGGCTTCAATGCCGGTTGCTGCGACGGTGAGCGGCATCGTGCCCGCCGGCCGCGTGACGGCGGTGCGCGCGGTGCTGCCAGCGGTGAAGGGTTCCCGTCTGGAAGCGCTGCTGCCTTTCCTCGTGGAAGATGCCGTGGCCGACGACCCCGCCGGCTTGCAGGTGGTCCCGATCCGTCCCCGCTTCGGCGCGATGACGACGCTCCACGTGGTATCGCGGACTTGGTTGCAGGGATGGACCGGCGTCATCGCCGCGGCGGGCAGACCTCTGACGCAGGCGGTCGCCGAATTCCTCCTGCTGCCTTCGGCAATGCCGGACTGGACGGTCTTTGCCGACGCGAACGGGACGCTCCTGCGCAGCGGTGTCGCCGAGGGCTCCAGCCTCGACGCGCCGGAGGGCACGGAGCCGCCGATCGGGCTGCGTCTGGCCCTGGACGCCGCGCGACGAGACGGAGAACTGCCCCGCGGCATCGTTCTTTGCCCGGGTGAATCGACCGGCGCCGACGTTGCGAAGCGGTGGTCGGATGTGCTGGGCGTCCCGGTGCGGATCGGTACGCCCTGGGATTGGCGTACCGCGCCGATCGACGCCAGCGCCAATCTGCTGGCAGCGGCCAATGCCGTGGCGAATCGTGAGGCACTGTGGCGACGTCTGCGGCCCGGCATCGCAGCGGGCGTCGCGGCGCTGGCAGTGCATGCCATCGCCAGCGGGATCGACTGGTACCGCGACGCGCGTCAGCGGGACGAAACACGTGCTGCAATGCGTGCGACTTTCCAGAGCGCCTTTCCCGAGAGCCGCAACATCGTCGATCCTGCGCTGCAGATGGCCCGCAAGCTCGAGGAAGCGCGGCGCGCATCGGGCGAGATCGCGGACACCGATCTGCTTGGTCTCCTCGCGGCGATGGAGCGCGCAGGCCGCAAGGTGCCGCCCGCGGCGGTGCAGGCCGTCCGCTTCCGCGAAGGCGTTCTCGAACTCGATGTGGCTCCCATGGCGGCGCGCGAGGTGGGCGCCGTGGCCGACGCCCTTCGCGCGCAGGGGCTCGCCGGCACGCGTGTCGACGCGGGCGGCAAGGACGCCGCCGTGCTGCGCATCGCGAGGCATTCCCCGTGAAGGCGCTGCGCGCGCGCTGGGCTGCATGCACGGAGCGCGAACGTCTCGCGCTGCGATTCGGCGCGCTGGGTGTTTTTCTGGCTGCGTGCTATGCGCTGATCGTCGATCCCGGCGGTACCGCGCGATCGCGACTCGATCGCGAAGTGCCGGTGCTGACCGGCGAACTGGCCCGCATGCGTCAGGCCGCGGGCGAAGTGGCGACCTTGCGTGCCAAAGGCGTGACGGTTCCGGTCGATGCGGCTGCGATGCGCACGGCCGTTGTGGAGTCCGCGCGCCGTCACGGTGTGGCCGTCCGCGCGGAGGATACGGATCTCGAGCCCGCGGGCACGCTGCGCGTGCGATGCGCCCCTACGCCTGCCGCCGGCGTGTTCGACTGGCTGCACGATCTGCACACTCGACGCGGCGTGCAGGTGGCCGAGGCGGACCTGCGCTCCGCTGACGGCGCGCTGTCGGGCGTCATCCGATTCTCGTCCGCACCATGAAACTGCCGGCCTTCCCGCAATGGGCGCGCTGGCCGCTCGTGGCGGGCGTGGCGTATCTGCTCTTCCTTGTCTTCTGGGCGCCTGCCAGAGTTCTCGGCTGGGTACTGCCGAACGTCACCGATGGCGCGGTGCAGATCGTCGCGGCGGAGGGGTCTGTGTGGCAAGGCAGTGGAGAAGTGCGCGTCACGGTGCCGCAGTCCGCTCACGACATTTCGCTCGGTACATGGTTCTGGCGATGGAACGCCGCGGCGGTGTTCCGGGGCGAGGCTTCGTTCGATGTCCGGGCCCGGCGTGCAGAGCGCTGGGGGCGGGTGTCATGGCGAGCGGATGGCCTCGCGATTTCGGATCTGCAGGCGGAGCTTCCCGCGTCGGTGCTGACGGCCGTACCGGCTCTAGGCGGCTACCGGCCGGACGGGACGCTCGCGATCGATGTGGCCCAGCTCTCGATTTCTGCCGACGGGCGGCTGCGCGGTGAGGGCAGGGTGCGCTGGCGCGATGTCGCCCTCGGGGCGATCGCGCCGGCTGCCATGGGCGATTCTCTTCTGGAGTTCTCCGGACGTGACGGTCAGACCATGGCATTCACAGTCCGGCCGCTGCGCGGACCGGTGGAACTGTCGGCGCGCGGCGAGTGGCTGCAGTCCGCCGCGGTGACCGCCAGCGGCGAGATCGCGCTGGCCGAATCAGGCTCCCCCTGGAAAGCGTGGCTGGATTCCGTCGCGCAGCGCGTCGACGACCATCGCTACCGGTTCGCGTTCGACGTGCGGACGGCATCGCAGCGGCAGCCGCGGACCGCGGAAAAGGAACCGGCCCGGCTCGCCCGGCACCCCTGACCCGGGCGCTGCGGCAGCGCACGATTCTCGGCGGCGTCCGGCTGGGCGACAATGGCGCACAGCGCCCTGCGCCCACGGAACCGTTGCCATGAGTCTCACGTTCGAACCGCTGCATCCCCTGTTCGTCGCCCGGGTCACCGGCGTGGACCTTCCCACGGTCGAGGATCCCGCCGTCCTGCGCGAATTGCGCGCCGGCATGGATCGGTTCGGCGTGCTGGTGTTCCACGACCAGAACTTCACCGACGCGTCGCAGATGGCGTTCGCGCGCCGCTTCGA
>CAZEDA010000235.1:0-6020 GCA_964510915.1 uncultured Rhodocyclaceae bacterium
TGCCGGTGACCAGGTGTTCCTTGCGCTCGAGGAAGTCGTTGAGGATCTGCTCGCGTTCGGCGTCGCGGATCTTCTGCAGGATCACCTGCTTCGCGGCCTGGGCGCCGATGCGGCCGAATTCGATGGCCTCGATGGGCTCCTCGACGAAGTCACCCATCTTCACGGTCGGGTCGTCGACGAGCGATTCCTCCAGCAGCATGTGGATGCCGGAATCGACGAATTCCTCTTCGGGGACGATCTGCCAGCGGCGGAAGGACTCGTAAGCGCCGGTCTCACGATCGATCGTGACACGGACATCCGCCTCTTCCTTGAACCGGCGCTTGGTTGCCGCGGCCAGAGCCGACTCCAGCGCGCCGAACACGGTTTCCTTGTCGACGTTCTTCTCGCGCGCCAAGGCATCGACCAGCATCAGTAGTTCGCGACTCACGAAAACCTCCAGATTCAGATGTCGGGCGCCAGATGGGCCTTGTCGATGTCCGCGAGCGCGAAGGCCACTTCATTGCCATCGCACTGCAGGCGAACCGTCGAGGAAGCCTCATCCACACCCGTGAGCAAGCCCGTGAAGCGCTTGCGCCCGCCCACGGGCAGACGCAAAGTGATCGCCGTTCTCTCGCCAACGAAGCGGACATAGTCAGCAAGACGCTTGAGCGGCCGGTCGAGCCCCGGTGACGAAACCTCCAGACGGTCGTAATCGACACCCTCGACCGCGAAGACACGCGTCAGATGGTTGCTGATGAGTGCGCAGTCATCGACGGTGATGCCGGCTGGCTTGTCGATGAACACGCGCAGGAGCCGGCTGCGCCCCCCGGAACTCTGGAGGTCCACCAGCTCGTAACCCTGCAACTCGACGGTCTGTCTTGCTATCGCTTCTACGTCCACGGTGTCTGAAAAACAAAAATGGGCCGCGGCCCATTCCCGATATTCGAAATGACTGACGATGATAACAGACTGTTCGGTCTGAGAAAACCCGAGCGCACCGCCGAGTGCCGGCCGGAGCCGGCGGCGGTGCGGGTTTTCCCCTTTCCACGGTGGAAAGGCGGGTCCGCGAACCGGGCCTGACCCGGGGCACCGCAACGGGGCGCCCCGGTACTGTCGGGATCAGGCGTCGCCGGTCCGGGGCGGCAGCGCCTTGTGGGGAACGTGGACGGCCTCGGTCATCTTGCGGTGGTGGTGCTCGATCTCCGCCCGCAGCTCGGCCGTCGTCCGGCGCTCGGTCAGGCGGCGCTCGGTCATGAGCCGGAAGAAAAGCGGGACGAAGAAGATGGCCAGGAAGGTCGCGGCGAGCATCCCGCCCATCACCCCCGTCCCGACCGACCGCCGGGCTCCTGCTCCCGCCCCGGTGGAGATCGCCAGGGGCAGCACCCCCAGGATGAACGCCATGGACGTCATCAGGATCGGGCGGAACCGCAGGCGGGCGGCTTCCAGGGCCGCTGCGGAGGCCGACAAGCCCTCCTGATACTTCAGCAGCGCGTACTCCACGATCAGGATGGCGTTCTTGGCGGCCAGGCCCAGCAGCGTCACCAGACCGATCTGGAAGTAGACGTCGTTGGTCATGCCCCGCAGCCACACCGCCGCCAGAGCGCCGAAGGTCCCGAAAGGCAGCGCCAGCAGCACCGAGAACGGCAGAGACCAGCGCTCGTACTGGGCCGCCAGGATCAGGAACACCATGACCACGGCCATCCCCAGGGCCAGGCTGGAGGTGCCGCTGGCGCGCTTCTCCTGGTAGGACGCCCCGCCCCAGTCATACGAGAAATCCGTCGGCAGCACTTCTTCGGCGATCCGCTCGACCACGGCGATGGCCTGACCCGACGACACGCCGGGCGCGCCCTGCCCCAGCAGCTTCACGGCCGGCAGGTTGTTGAAGCGGGTCAGCGAATCCGGGCCGGAGGAGAACGTCACCGTGGCCAGCGACCGCAGGGGAATCATGGCGCCCGCGTTCGACCGCACATAGATGTCGCCGATGGCCTCCGGCCGCTTGCGGAACGCGGGCTCCGCCGACATGAGCACCTGCCAGGTCCGGCCGAACTTGTTGAAGTCGTTGACGTAGAACGTGCCCAGCGTCGCCGCCACCGAGGTGTAGAGCGAATCGATCGGGACGCCCAGGGACTTGGCCTTCTCGCGATCCACGTCCACGAAGAGCTGGGGCACGGTGGGCCGCCAGAGGGTCTGGACGCCGCCCAGCATCGGATCCTGGTTCGCCTTCGCCAGGAACTGCTGCAGCACCTCGTTCAGCCGCTGGGCGCCGCCGTCGCCACGGTTCTGGATGTAGAACTCGAAGCCGCCGGCATTGCCGAGACCCAGGATCGGGGGCGGCGGAAAGGCCAGCACCAGACCTTCCTTGATGCCCGCCGTCTTGCCGAAGAACTCGCCCACGAGCATTCGCGTGTCCACCCCCGGCCGGTCGTCCCAGTGCTTCTGGGAAGCGAAGATGGTGGCCGCGCTGTTGCGGAAACCGCCGCCCAGGAAGTCGAGGCCGGTGAACGCCACCGCGTATTCGTTGGCGGGATTGGACACCATCGCCTGGGTCACCTTCTGCACCACGGCGTCCGTGCGCTCGAGCGTGGCGCCATCCGGAAGGAAGGCCGCGCCGATGTAGTAGCCGGTGTCCTCGTCGGGCACCAGGCTCGTCGGCGTCATCTGCCAGAGCTTGGCCGTCAGCGCGACCATGCCGCCGAAGAGCAGCAGACCGATGACGCCCCGTCGCAGCACCCAGCCCACCCCCGACGCATAGCGGTGTGTCACGCGCTCGAAACCGCGATTGAACGCGCGGAACACAGCATTGGGCTCCCGATGGCCCGAGCGGAGCAGATAGACGCAGAGGGATGGTGTGAGCGTCAGCGCGACGAAGCCGGAAATCACGACCGCGATGGCGATCGTCACGGCGAACTGACGGTACAACTCGCCGGTCAGCCCGCCGAGGAACGCCACCGGGACGAACACCGCACAAAGCACGAGCACGATGGCGACCACGGGGCCGGTCACCTCGGTCATGGCCTTCATGGCGGCTTCCCGCGCGCCCAGCTTCTCCTCGCGCATGATCCGTTCGACGTTCTCCAGCACCACGATCGCGTCGTCCACCACGATGCCGATGGACAGCACCATGCCGAACAGCGTGAGGGTGTTGATGGAATAGCCGAGCAGGAACAGGCCGGCGAAGGTGCCGATCAGCGAGACGGGCACCGCCGCGAACGGAATGAGCGTGGCACGCCAGTTCTGCAGGAACACGTACACCACCAGGAACACCAGGGCCATCGCCTCGGCGAGCGTCTTCACGACCTCGCGGATCGACACCTTCACGAAGCGGGTGGTGTCGTACACGTTGGAGTACTCGAGGCCCTGCGGAAACTTCTTGGCGAGATCGCGCATGACGGCGTTGCATTCGTCCGCCACGTCGAGCGCGTTGGCACCCGGCTGGAGGAACACGCCGATCAGGGTCGCCTGCTTGCCGTTCACCCGCCCCACGAACTCGTAGTTCTTCGACCCGAGTTCCACGCGGGCGACGTCCTTCAGGCGCACGGATGCCCCGCCCGGAGCGGCGCGCACGATGATGTCCTCGAACTCGCGCACTTCCGCGAGGCGCCCCTGGGTGGTGATGGTGTAGACCATCTCCTGCGGACCGCCGCTCGGGCTCTGGCCGATCTTGCCCGCCGCGAATTGCGCGTTCTGCTCCGACAACGCCCGGGCGACGTCCGCCGGCGTGAGCTTCAATTGCGTGAGCCGGTCCGGCCGCAGCCAGATCCGCATGGCGTAGTCCTTCGCGCCGAAGATCTGGATGTTCGTGGTGCCCGGCACCCGCTTGAGGGCGTCGAGGATGTTGAGCGTCGCGTAGTTGCTGGTGTAGACGTCGTCGAACCGGCCGTCCGGCGACGACAGCGCGTACACGAACAGGAACGCCGAGGAGCCCTTCTCCACCGTCACGCCCTGGCGCCGCACTTCCTCGGGCAGACGGGCCTCCGCCTGCTTCACGCGGTTGTTGACGTTGAGAGCCGCACGGTCGGCGTCGGCGCCGATGCCGAAGGTCACCTGGATCTCGAGCAGTCCGTTGGAGCCGGAGTTCGACGACATGAAGATCATGTCCTCGACGCCGGTCAGCTGGTTCTCCAGCGGCGCGGCCACGGTCTGCTCGAGTGTCTGCGCGGACGCCCCCGGATAGATCGCACGGACCGTGACCACCGGCGGGGCGATCTCGGGGTACTGCGCGATCGGCAGCGACCGCATCGCCGCGAGACCCGCCAGCACCAGGAAAGCCGAGAGTACGACCGCGAAGATCGGGCGGTCGATGAAGAAGCGGGAGAGGTTCATGGCGCCCTCCCGGTCAGGGCTTCGCTGGCGCGGTCGGTTTCGCCGGCGCTTCGCCTCCGGGCGCTGCTCCCGCGGGCGGTGCCTGGGCGATCTTCACCGGAGCGCCCGGTCGGGCCTTGATGATGCCGTCGACGATCACCTTGTCACCTGCCTTGAGGCCGCCGGTGATGATCCACTCGGCACCAGCCCAGTCACCGACCTGGATGGGGCGCGGTTCCACGAGCCCCTTGTCATTGACCGTCAGGACGATCTTGGTGCCCGGCCCTTCGAGCACGGCACGCTGGGGAATCGTCACCGCTCCCGGCCGCACGGCGCCCGAGAGCTTCACTCGCGCGAACATGCCCGGCCGCAGCCGCAGTTCGGGGTTGGGAATGACAGCCCGCGCCTCGATGCTGCCGGTCGTCGGATCGACCCGGACGTTGGTGAAGTCCACCTTGCCGGTCTGCCCGAACGTCGTGCCGTCCGCGAGCACCACCTTGGCGTCGAAGCGCCCGTCCTCCGGCAGCTTGAGCCGCCCTTCGGCGCCCTCCCGCTGGAGCCGCATGTGCTCCGCTTCGGGGATCGTGAACAGCACGTGGATGGGCTCGATCTGCGAAATGGTGGTGAGCAGCGTCTGCTGCGCCTCGACGAGGCTGCCCTCGGAACGCGCCGCACGACCGGTCACCCCGCCGATCGGCGCCGTGACGTTCGTGTAGCTCAGCTGGAGGCGGGCCTCGGACAGGGCGGCCCGCGCCGTCCTCTCATCGGCGGCCGCGATGGTCTCGGTCGCGACGGCGTCGTCGTAGGACTTGCGGGTGATCATGCCCTGCTTCACCAGCGGCTCGAGGCGCGCGGATTCCCGCGCGGCCTGGGCGCGCCGAGCCGAAGCGCTGGCAAGACTGGCGTCCAGCCGGGCGACGGCCGCCTGATAGGGCGCCGGATCGATGGTGAAGAGGCTCTGACCGGGCTTCACCCGGCTGCCTTCGGTGTAGTTCCACTTGAGCAGGATGCCGCCGACGCGGGGGCGCACCTCCACTTCCCGCACCCCTGCCGTCTGCCCCACGTACTCGAATTCCACCGCGACATCTCTCGGCTGGACGGTGACCGCCACGACTTCCGGCGGAGGTGGCGCCGCACCGCCCGGGCCGCCGGGTGGAGGCGTCTGGGACTTCCCGCACGCGGCGAGGATCAGGGCGAGCGAGAGAACGGCAAAGCGAGCGGGCAAGGCAAAGCGGGCTGCAACGGGCATGTCCGGTTCCGGTGAGGTCGACTCTAACGGTCGGTGTATTCGGTTCAGAGAGTGAACGCAGTTTACAGCGAGATGCAGCCGCGCAGGCAAGGTCCCGGCAACTTCTGCCGGGATCATGCCATGCGGGTACCGGAGCGTCTCAGCGCAAAGAGGCGTTGAAGCGGGCGAGCGCGGCCGACCCCGGACACAGTTCGCGTTCCCCCAACTGATTGAGGGGACGCTGCACCGTGCCCAGATGTTCGTGCAGGTCGCGGGCGTGCGGATCGGCGTAAAGCAGGCCGGTGACGATCTCGCCCTTCGCCTGATGGCGCTGGACGTAGTTCATCGCGGCGATCTTGTCGGTCGGGTCGTGGTCGGGATCGATGCGGCGCAGATGCAGCACCGTGCCGTCGTGCTGCTCGATCTCGACGACTTCCGCCACGCCGGTGTCGGCCGTGACCTCCGGGCGCAGCGCGATGAAGTCGATCCGGTTCACGGCGTCGTTGTGCTC
>CAZEDA010000236.1:0-6002 GCA_964510915.1 uncultured Rhodocyclaceae bacterium
GCCATCTTCGGCGTCTCGGTCGGGCAGATCTCTCTGCTGCTGAACGGCATCTTCGCGTCGTTTCTCATCACCGGGTCGGTGTCCTGGCTCTACTACGCCGACAGACTCATGGAATTCCCGACCGGGATCCTGGGCGTCGCCCTGGGGACGATCCTGCTGCCCAGCCTCTCCCGGACCCACGCCAGCGGCACACCCGAGGAGTATTCCCGGCTCCTGGACTGGGGGCTGCGCCTCACGCTGCTCCTCGCTGCGCCGGCAGCCCTGGGACTGGCCATCCTGTCCGTCCCCCTCGTCGCCACCCTGTTCCAGCACGGCGAGTTCGGCGCGAACGACGTCGAGATGACCCGCCGGGCGCTGACGGCCTACAGCGTCGGTCTGCTGGGCCTCATCCTCGTCAAGGTGCTGGCCCCCGGGTTCTATGCCCGGCAGGACATCCGGACGCCGGTCCGGATCGGCATCGTGACCCTCGTCGTCACACAGCTGCTCAACCTCGTGTTCGTGATCCCCCTCGGCCACGCCGGCCTGGCGCTCGCCATCGGCCTCGGGGCGTGCCTCAATGCCGGACTCCTCTACCGCAAGCTGCGCGAGAAGAACATCTATCTGCCCCAGGTCGGCTGGGGGAAGTTCTTCGGCCGTCTCGGCGTGGCGATGGTTGCCATGGGCATCGCGCTCTGGCTGCTGGTGGGCCCCGACGCCTACTGGCACCACGGGTCCGTCTGGGGGCGCGCCGGGCGCCTCACGGGTCTCGTCGTGGTCGGCGCCGGGGTGTACTTCGCGGCGCTCTGGCTGATGGGCTTCCGGCTGCGGGACTTCCAGAAGCGGTCGGTGCACTGACGGCGGGCTGAACGGCCGTCCCGGTCCCGGCGTTTTCCTTGAGCCTGCCGGCGTTGCCTCCAGATAGAATCCCGGGCTCCACACTCGACTTCGGACTTCATGCAACTCTTTCGCGGCACCCCGACCCGTTCGGACCGTCCGATCGCACTCACCATCGGCAATTTCGATGGCGTGCATCGCGGGCACGAGGCCATGGTCGCGAGGCTCAAGGCGGCGGCGCGCGAGCGCGGGCTGCCCGCTGCCGTGATGACGTTCGAGCCGCATCCGCGGGAATTCTTCGCGCCGGATCAGGCGCCTGCCCGCCTCACGCCCTTGCGGGACAAGGTCGACCGCCTGCGCGAACTCGGAGTCGATCGTGTGTACGTCTGCCGCTTCGACGCGGCTTTCGCATCCCAGTCACCCGAAGACTTCGTGGCGCGCGTGCTGGGCACGGGACTGGGCGTACGCTGGCTGCAGGTAGGGGATGACTTCCGCTTCGGAGCCCGGCGCGCCGGGGACCTCGCGCTGCTCCAGCGGCTCGGCCCGGGTCTCGGGATGACCGTGGAGCCCATGCAAACGGTGGAAGTCTCGGGGCAGCGTGCTTCCAGCACCGCCGTCCGCGAAGCCCTCGCCCGGGGCGATCTCGGGGCGGCCACCGACTTGCTCGGGCGCCCCTACGCAATCTCCGGCCGGATCGTGGGCGGCGACCGCATCGGGCGGGAACTGGGCTTCCCGACGGCCAACGTGCGCATGCGGCTCAACCGCCCGCCGCTGTTCGGCATCTATGCGGTCGAGGTTCAGGGGCTTGCCTCCGGGGCCTGGCCTGGCGCTGCAAGCCTCGGCGTGCGGCCCACCGTGACCGACGCGAACCGCGCCACGCTGGAGGTGTTCCTCCTCGATTTCGACGGCGACGTCTACGGGCGCCGGGTGCGCGTCGACTTCCTCCACAAGCTGCGCGACGAAGCGAAGTACGACACGCTCGACGCCCTCAAGGTCCAGATCGGGCGCGACGTGGACGACACCCGCGCCTTCTTCCTGCAACGCGCCGCTTCCGGCGCTGCGCCACGAAACCATTCACGCGATTCGACACTCCACTGCCCATGACCGATTTCAAGAGCACTCTCAATCTTCCCGACACCCCGTTTCCGATGCGCGGCGATCTCGCCAAGCGCGAGCCGGGGTGGGTGAAGCAATGGCAGGAGACGCGGCTCTACCAGCGCATCCGCGAAGCGGCGAAGGGGCGTCCCAAGTTCGTCCTGCACGACGGCCCGCCCTATGCGAACGGCGACATCCACATCGGTCACGCCGTCAACAAGATCCTGAAGGACATCATCGTCCGGTCGAAGACGCTCGCCGGGTTCGACGCGCCCTACGTGCCCGGCTGGGACTGCCACGGCCTGCCCATCGAGCACCAGGTCGAGAAGACCCACGGCAAGGGCCTGGAGGCCAATGCCTTCCGCAAGCTGTGCCGGGAGTACGCGCAGGCGCAGATCGCCCGTCAGAAGGCCGATTTCATCCGGCTGGGCGTCCTGGGTGACTGGGACGATCCCTACCTCACGATGGCCTATCGCACCGAGGCGGACATCATCCGTTCCCTCGCGAGGATCCAGTCGCACGGCTACCTGTACCAGGGCGCGAAGCCCGTGCACTGGTGCCTCGACTGCCGCTCGGCGCTGGCCGAGGCGGAGGTCGAGTATGAGATGCGCACCTCCCCGGCCATCGACGTCGCATTCCCCGCAAAGGATCCGATGGAGCTCGCAAGGCCCTTCGGCTACACGCATCTGCCGCAGCGCAGCTACATCGTCATCTGGACCACCACGCCCTGGACGCTGCCGGCCAATCAGGCCGTCACCGTGCATCCCGAGTTCGAGTACGCGCTGGTCGAGGGGCCGCAGTACTACCTCGTCATCGCGAAGGAACTCGTCGAATCCTGCATGCAGCGCTACGGGATCGAGAAGTACAAGATCGTCGCCACCGTGCCGGGCGCGGCGCTGGAGAAGCTCGAGGTCTGGCACCCGTTCCAGCCGCGCAAGGTGCCGATCATCCTGGGCGATCACGTCACCCTCGATGCCGGTACCGGCGTCGTCCACACCGCGCCGGCGCACGGTGTGGAGGACTTCATGGTGGGGCAGAAGTACAACCTGCCCGTGGCGAATCCGGTGGGGCCGGACGGCCGCTTCGACGAGGACATCAGCCTCGTGGGCGGGCAGACCGTGTGGGAAGGCAACAAGACGGTCATCGGCATCCTCGAAGAGAAGACGCTGCTGCTCAACAACGTCGCCTACGAGCACAGCTACCCCCATTGCTGGCGCCACAAGTCGCCCGTGATCTTCCGCGCGACGCACCAGTGGTTCATCGGGATGGAGACGGTCGGCACCGGCGGGCAGACGCTGCGCTCGGTGGCTTCGGCGGCCGTCGCAGCCACCGAGTTCTTCCCGGGCTGGGGGCGCGCGCGCCTCGAAGCCATGATCGGCAATCGTCCCGACTGGTGCGTGTCGCGCCAGCGCAACTGGGGCGTGCCGATGGCCATGGTGGTCAACGCGAAGACCGGCGAACTCCATCCGCGCAATCTCGAGCTGATGGAGCAGGTGGCGCAGCGTGTGGAGCAGGGCGGCATCGAGGCGTGGTTCGCGCTCGACATCCGCGAACTGCTCGGCGACGAGGCCGACGGCTTCGAGAAGGTCCCCGACACGCTGGATGTCTGGTTCGATTCCGGCACGACGCACGTGGGCGTGCTGGAGCGGCGCGCCGACCTCACCAAGCCCGCGGACCTGTATCTGGAAGGGTCGGATCAGCATCGCGGCTGGTTCCAGTCTTCGCTGCTCACGGGCTGTGCCATCGACGGGCGCGCACCGTATCGCCAGCTTCTCACCCACGGCTTCGTGGTGGACGGTGCCGGGCGGAAGATGAGCAAGTCCATGGGCAACGTGATCGCCCCGCAGAAGGTCTCGGACAGTCTCGGTGCCGAGGTTCTCCGCATGTGGGTGGCGTCGACCGACTATTCCGGAGAGCTTTCGATCTCCGACGAGATCCTGAAGCGCGTGGTCGAAGGCTACCGGCGCATCCGCAACACGCTGCGCTTCCTGCTTGCAAACATCTCGGACTTCGATGCTGCGAAGGATCTGCTGCCGCCCGATCAGTGGATCGAGATCGACCGCTACGCGCTCGCACTCACCCGCGGGCTCCAGGCAGACGTGACCGCCGCGTACGACCGCTACGAGTTCCACACGGTCATGCAGCGGCTGCAGACGTTCTGCTCGGAGGATCTCGGCGGCTTCTATCTCGACGTCCTGAAGGACCGCATCTACACGACGCGCAAGGACGGCCCCGCGCGTCGTTCCGCCCAGTCGCTGCTGTGGCATCTCACGCAGTCGCTGCTGCGGCTGATGGCGCCGGTCCTTTCCTTCACCGCGGAGGAGGCCTGGGCGATCGTGCACGGTCGTGAAGGAGACAGCATCTTCCTCCACACCTGGTACGAATTGCCCGCAGGTGCGGGCGAGGCCGATCTGCTGGCGCAATGGGGCACCATCCGCGCAGTCCGCAGCGAGGTCCAGAAGCGCATCGAGGCAGTCCGCACCGAAGGCAAGGTCGGGTCGTCGCTGCAGGCTGAGGTCGATCTCGCTCTGCCTGGCGTGCGCTACGAAGCCTGCGCCAGCCTCGGGAACGATCTGCGATTCGCGCTGATCACTTCGCGCGCGGGCCTCGTGCGAAGCGAAAGCGAAGAGGCCGAGCGGATCGACGTGGCGGCGAGCATCCACGCGAAGTGCGGCCGCTGCTGGCACTACTGTGCGGATGTCGGCGCGAATGCCGAGCACCCGGAGCTCTGCGGCCGTTGCGTGTCCAATCTCTACGGCCCGGGAGAAGTGCGCACCCATGCTTGATGCCGCCCGCTGGTTTGTACTTGCGGCAGCGGTGGCCGCACTGGATCAATGGACCAAGCATCTGGTCCAGGGCACGCTCGCCTTCGGCGATGCAGTGCGCATGACGGACTTCTTCGATCTCGTGCTGGTCTACAACCCCGGCGCGGCGTTCAGCTTCCTGTCGTCGCAGTCCGGCTGGCAGCGGGAGTTCTTCATTGCCATCGCGCTCGGGGCGTCGGTGTTCATGAGCGTGCTGATCATCCGGCATCGCAGCCGCGTCCTGTTCGGCGCCGCGCTCGGGCTCATCCTGGGCGGCGCGATCGGCAACCTGATCGACCGCTTCCTGCTCCATGCCGTCGTGGACTTCCTGCATTTCCACATCGGCGAGTACTCATGGCCGGCGTTCAACCTGGCCGACTCTGCCATCACCTGCGGAGCCGTCATGCTGATCGCCGACAGCTTTCTCGAACGGCGCGTCGAGACTGCCGCAAGACAATCGTGAAGACACCGACAGCACCCGCGCGGGTGCCTACTGCCGGAGAGACGTGATGAAGGTTCTATTGGCCAATCCCCGTGGTTTCTGCGCCGGAGTCGACCGTGCCATCGAGATCGTCGAGCGCGCGCTGGCGTTGCACGGCGCGCCGATCTACGTGCGCCACGAGGTCGTGCACAACAAGTATGTGGTGCAGGGGTTGCGCGACAAGGGCGCCGTGTTCGTGGACGAGCTGGGCGAAGTGCCCCGCGGCGCCACGGTCGTGTTCAGCGCGCACGGCGTGTCGAAGGCGGTGCGTGAGCAGGCCGAATCGCTCGGGCTGCGGGTCTTCGATGCCACCTGTCCGCTGGTCACCAAGGTGCATGTCGAGGTCGCCCGCATGCGCGACCAGGGCCGGGAGATCATCATGATCGGCCACCGCGGCCATCCGGAGGTGGAGGGCACGATGGGCCAGTCGAAGGGCGGCATCCATCTCGTCGAGACTGCGGAGGACGTCGCCACGGTCGTCGTCGAGTCACCCGACCGGCTGGCCTATGTCACGCAGACCACGCTCTCGGTCGACGATGCCAAGGTCGTCATCGAAGCCCTGAAGCGGCGGTTTCCGGAGATCGTCGGGCCCAAGAAGGACGACATCTGCTACGCCACCCAGAACCGCCAGGATGCCGTGAAGTCCCTCGTGCAGCATGCGGACGTGGTGATCGTGGTCGGCTCGAACAACAGCTCGAACTCCAACCGGCTGCGCGAAGTGGCGCGGCTGTCCGGCCGGCGTGCCTACATGATCGATTCGGCAGACGAACTCGACCCCGCCTGGGTGACAGGCGCGTCCGTCGTGGGTG
>CAZEDA010000237.1:0-5979 GCA_964510915.1 uncultured Rhodocyclaceae bacterium
TGCTGCGTGCGTGAGTTGTCACGAACCGGTGCGCGCGAGCCCGACACCGGTCTGGGAGTCGGATGCGGTGACCTACCCCAAGAACACCGAGACGTGCGACGGTTGCCACGACAGCTCGCGCCATCTGCACGCCAACGCCTCCCTGCCCCGGGCAACGGGGCAGCGCACCGCCTTCTCGGTCCATGCGGCCGCACCGGTGCGGCCGCTGTCACAGACGGGCGCTGCGGGACGAGCCCTGTTCCTGAAGAACTGTTCCTTCTGCCACGCCGCCGATGGCACCGGACGCAACTGGATCGGCGCCTTCCTGGACCCGCCTCCCCGCAATCTCGTTGCGCCAGGATTCCTGGAGAGTCTCGACGACGCGCAGCTGGCGGACAGAATTCGAAAGGGATTGCCCGGCACCTCGATGCCGGCCTGGGGCGGCATCCTTGCCAGGGAGGAGATCGAAGCCGTCGTCCGCTATCTGCGCGAGGTGGTGGCGCAGCACCCGCGGCAGGCGCGCGCGGTGCACGCCTCCACGCAGCCCCCGGAACCTGCACCGAGAACGTTGGGCTGGACGCGGACCGCGCGGTGACGATGGGACGACGGATCAGCGCAGCAGGCCGCGCGCAGCGAGGTCCTGCTCGAGAAGTTCGGCCGAACGGAAGCGATGGGTGTGATAGCCGAGCGTGCTCGCGACGTCGATGTTCGCCGCGCTGTCGTCGATGAACAAGGTCGTGCGCGGGTCCAGCCCGGTGCGCGTGCGGGTGAGCTCGAAGATGCGCGGATCGGGCTTCGCGAGCCGCACCTCGCCGGATACCACGATGTCCTCGAACCAGCCGAGAAAGTCGTAGCGCGTCCGAGCGATGGGAAATGTCTCGGCAGACCAGTTGGTGAGCGCGACGAGCCTTCGGCCATCGGCGCGCAGACGAGTCAGCAGTGCCACCGTCGGCGCGATGGCGCCGCCCAGCATCCTCTCCCACTGCTCATGCCACATGGCGATGGGCCCGGCGTACTCCGGATACATCCGCGACCGTTCGGCAACGGCATCTCGGAAGCTCCCGCCTTCGTCCAGCGAGTGGTTCCAGGACGGCGGGCACACGACTGTGAGGAAGTGTTCCATCTCCGCTTCGGACCCGAACACGGTGCGATACAGATGGCGCGGATTCCAGTCGATGAGCACGCCGCCCAGGTCGAACAGAACGACCTCGACCGATGCCGGGGTCTCAGTCACGGTGCGCCCCTTTGCGCGCGAGGATCACTCGGACCACTGCAGCACGTCCTCCAGCCCGGCGCGCTCGGTGCGGTAGCCGTTGATCGAGGCGTCCCGCACGCCGTAGCCGAAGGAAAGCCCGCACACCACCATCCGGTCGTCCGGGAGGCCGAAATGCGCGCGCGGCACCTGAGGGTAGCTCGCGAGCGCGGCCTGCGCGATGCAGTCCACGCCTTGTGCCACCAGCGCGAGCATCAGCGAGGACAGATACAGGCCGCAATCGAGTGCGCCATAAGTGCCCAGCGTGCGATCGGTCGTGATCACCGCCACGTGGGGCGCGCCGAAACCGCGGAAGTTCTCGAGCGACTGGGCCTGCGCGCGCTCGCGCTCGTCGCGGCCGATGCCCAGCGCCTGATAGAGCTGCACACCGCAGACCTTGCGGCGGTCGCGGTACACCCCGAGGTACGCCTCCGGAAACGGGAAGTCCGGCGTGCCCGCCGTGCCGGCCGATGCGACCGCGTAGTAGCTTTCGACGAGCCGGTCGCGCGACGCGCCGGAGGCCAGATGCACGCGCCAGGGTTGCGTGTTGCACCACGACGGCGTGCGCTGCGCCGTGCGCATCGCGGCCTCGATAACGGCGCGGGGCACCGGGTCCTGCCGGTAGGCCCGGCAGCTGAACCGCCGGGCGAGCAGCGTGTCGAGTTGCGTGAGGGCCGGTGTCGCGGTCATTGCGGTCCCTTGAACTGCGGATCGACGTCGATCTGGTAACCGATGGCCAGACGATTGGTCTGGTTGGCGAGCGCGACGATCCCGATCAGTTCGCCCAGGATCTCGTCGTCCATGCCCTTCTTGCGGGCGGCCGCGGTGTGCGAGTGGATGCAGTACTCGCAGTTGTTGGTCATGCTCACCGCGAGGTAGATGAGTTCCTTCGTGAGCGGATCGAGGCGACCGCCGGGCCCCATCACCTCCTTCACCTGCGCCCACACGCGCGCGAGCGTGGGCGGATGCACGGCCAGCGCCTTCCAGATGTTGTTGATCCAGTCCACCTTGCGGGTGGCCATGATGTCGTCGAACACCGCCCGGACCTCGGGTCCCGCTTCCTCGTATTCCACCAGTTTGGCCAGAGCCATGCCGTGTCTCCATGGGTTTCCGGGGGTCGTGGACAGCCGCGGCGCCCCCCCGCCATAATCGCGCCTCCCCTTCCGGCGCCCCGTCTTCATGAAACTGCTGTTCGATCTTATCCCGGTCATCGTGTTTTTTCTGGCCTACTTCGTGGCCGGAAAATCGCCGGAAAGCGCCACCGCCCTGGCCAGCCAGATGCTGGACAGCCTCGGACTGGGCACAGACCTGCCCGCCTCCCAGGCGCCGATCCTGCTGGCCACCGCCCTCGCCATCGTCGCCACGATCGGGCAGGTGGTCTGGCTTCTGGCGCGAGGCAGAAAGGTGGACAAGATGCTGTGGATCAGCCTCGCCATCATCGTCGTGATGGGCGGCGCCACCCTCATCTTCCGCGACCCGAACTTCATCAAGTGGAAGCCCACGGTGCTCTACTGGGCCTTCGCGGCCAGCCTGATCGGCGCCCGGCTCTTCTTCGGCCGGAACCTCATCAAGGCCGCCACCCAGGGGCAGCTGGATCTCCCGGAGCCCATCTGGGACCGCCTCAACCTCAGCTGGGCCGCGTTCTTCGCCTTCATGGGCGTGCTCAATCTGTACGTGGCCTTCAACTACGCCGAGGAGACCTGGGTCCAGTTCAAGCTCGTGGGCGGCATGGGGCTCATGATCGTCTTCGCCATCGCCCAGGGCGCCTATGTGTCCCGCCACGTGCGCGAACCGGAGGACAAGGCATGAGCCTCGCCCTCGCCGACGAGATCCGCAGCCGGCTGGCCTTCCTCGAGGCCGAGAGCCTGGAGGTCTTCGACGACAGCGCCGACCACGCCGGACATGCCGGTGCAAAAGAGTCCGGCGGCGGGCACTTTCAGGCCGTGATCGTGTCCACTGCATTCGAGGGCAAGTCGCGGGTTGCCCGGCATCGCCTGGTGTATGATGCCGTCCGCGATTTGATGCCGCAGCGTATTCATGCGCTTGCGATCATTGCCCAGACGCCGCGCGAAGCGGCCCAACCCACCGAATAGTCCGGCTCGATGCCGGGGCCCGTCCCCGCCCGAGTGGTCGTCGGTTTCGTCGAACTACACATCGGGAAGGAACCTTTCATGTCATTGCTCAAGTCGTCCGCCCTCGCGGGCGTCGGTCTCTGTGGCCTCCTCGCCTTCGGCTTCGCCGCGGCCGAGGACACCAACAAACCCGTTGCAGTCGTCAATGGCATCCCGATTCCGCAGTCTCGCCTCGAGTTCGTGCTGAAGATGCAGGCGCAGCAGGGCCAGAAGGAAACCCCCGAGATGCGCACGCAGGTTCGCGACGTGCTGATCACCCGCGAAATCATTGCCCAGGAAGCCGCCAAGCAGGGCCTCGACAAGTCCGAGGAGTACCAGGCGCAGATGGACCTCGCCCGCCAGCAGGTTCTGGTGAACGCCTATCTCGAGGACTACCTCAAGAAGAACGATCCCACCGAAGAGCAGCTGAAGGCCGAGTACGAGCGTGTGAAGGCCGAGCAGTTCGACCCGAACGCCAAGGAATTCAAGGCCCGTCACATCCTCGTCAAGACCGAGAAGGAAGCGACTGCGATCCTCGCCCAGCTCAAGAAGGGCGCCAAGTTCGACGAGATCGCCAAGAAGAAGTCCACCGACACCGGCAGCAACAAGAAGGGTGGCGAGCTGGAATGGACCGACGGCAACAACATGGTGAAGCCGTTTGCCGAAGCGATGCGCGCCCTGGCCAAGGGCCAGACGAGCGAGAAGCCCGTGCAGAGCCAGTACGGCTTCCACATCATCCGCGTGGATGACATCCGCTCGCCGCAGTTCCCCGCCTACGAGGAAGTGAAGGACCAGGTCGCCAAGCAGTACATCGGCAAGCAGCGCGACGCGCTGGTCGAGAATCTGCGCAAGGCTGCGACCGTCGAGTAATCCGACGCCGCATGGCATCGGAAGTGAAAACGCCCGGCAATGCCGGGCGTTTTCGTTTCTGCAGGCGGCGATACGGCCAGAACGACCGCCCTTTCTACCGCACCGCCTTGTACGCGTTGCGGAACATCTGCATCCACGGCGAATCCTCGCCCCAGGTCCTCGGGTGCCAGGACATCTGCACGCTGCGGAAGACGCGTTCCGGATGCGGCATGAGGATGCTGAAGCGGCCGTCCGGTGTGGTGAAACCGGTCAGGCCGTCGGGTGAACCGTTCGGGTTGGCCGGGTAGCGACTCGCCACCGCGCCGCGGTTGTCGACGTAGCGCAGGGTTGCCAGTTTGCGGGCAGCCCGTTGTGCAGCGACGGACGCGAACTCCGCGCGGCCTTCGCCATGCGAGACGACCACCGGCAGCCGCGACCCCGCCATGCCGCGGAAGAACAGCGAGGGGCTCTCCAGCAGTTCAACCATCACGACGCGCGCCTCGAACTGCTCCGAGGCATTGCGCACGAAATGCGGCCAGCCCTCGGCGCCGGGAATGAGCTCGTGCAGGTTGCTCATCATCTGGCAGCCGTTGCACACGCCCAGGGCGAAAGTGTCGGTACGCTGGAAGAAGGCACCGAACTGCTCGCGCGCCCGCGAGTGGAAGAGGATCGACTTCGCCCATCCCTCGCCGGCACCCAGCACGTCGCCGTACGAGAACCCGCCGCACGCTGCGACGCCCTGGAAGCCCGACAGAGCGATGCGTCCTTCGAGGATGTCGCTCATGTGGACGTCCACGGCTTCAAACCCTGCACGGTCGAACGCCGCGGCCATCTCGATCTGTCCGTTGACGCCCTGCTCCCGCAGGATCGCCACACGCGGACGGGTGCCGACGATCGCGGGCACGCGCGGGAGATCCGGCTCGAACGTGAGGTGAGCATGCAGTCCGGGATCGGCTGCGTCCGTCAGGGCTTGGAATTCCTCATCCACGCAGGCGGGGTTGTCCCGCAGGCGGGCGACTCGGTAACTCGTGTCGGACCACGTCTGCAGCAGTTCGACTCCCGATACGGAAAGGACTTCGCGACCGTCACACACGACGCGCAGGTGCCCGTCGCGGGCGATCTCGCCGAGGTCATGAACGTGGCTTCGCAGACCGTGCTCGGCGAACCGGGCCTTCACCGAGGCGACATCGCCGGCGCGAACCTGGAGCACGGCGCCGAGTTCTTCCGCAAATAGCGCCGCGACCACCCCGCCACGACGGGCTGCACCCGTGACGTCCACCTTCACGCCGACGTGCGTGGCGAACATCATCTCGGCCAGCGTCACGGCGAGACCGCCGTCGGAGCGGTCGTGGTACGCGAGCAGGCGTCCCTGCTGCAGCAAAGCCTGCACGGCCTCGAAGAAACCTCGCAGCAGCGCCGGATCATCGACATCCGGCACGCGATCGCCCAGGGCGTCATGTGCCTGCGCGAGTGCGGAGCCGCCGAGGCGATTCTTGCCCTTGCCCAGATCGACCAGCAGCAGCCGCGTATCGCCGGCATCAAGCCGAAGCTCAGGCGTGAGCGTGTTGCGGACGTCCTCGACACGTGCGAAGGCGGACACGATCAGGGACAGCGGCGCGCTCACCTGCTTCGTCTTGCCGCCGTCCTGCCACGTCGTGCGCATCGACAGGCTGTCCTTGCCGACGGGGATCGACACGCCGAGCGCAGGGCACAGCTCCATCCCCACGGCGCGAACGGTGTCGAAGAGCGCGGCGTCCTCGCCGGGCTGCCCGGCCGCCGCCATCCAGT
>CAZEDA010000238.1:0-2592 GCA_964510915.1 uncultured Rhodocyclaceae bacterium
CGACGTCCGGATGGTTGTAGCTGCCCAGCGTGTCGCCGATATCGTGCAGCAGCGCACACACGACGTACTCCTCGTCCCTCCCATCTTTCAGCGCCAGCGTCGCCGTCTGCAGGCTGTGCGTCAGCCGGTCCACCGCGAACCCACCGGCGTCTCCGTCCAGCAGCCGCAGATGCGCCAGAACGCGATCGGGCAGCGTCTTCGCAATCTTCATGAACTCGCCGGTGATGATGTCCCAGTCCTCCTTGGTGCTGTGTTCCATGCGAGTGAAGGTGGCATGCGCGTTCATGGGCGTCTCGGTCGGGTAGACAGGAAACCGCAGTGTGGCATCGCCCGCAGGGAGCGGCAACCACCGGCTCACCGCGGAGCGCAGTGCGGCCGATTCCTCCCGGATCGTCCCTATCACCAAAGGCTGATGGTGGCGTCCGGCGGGCGCCGGCAGACTTCCTCGCATCGATTTGCCGAGTGCCCGCCTCGCAGTCCAGTGACAGGAGACCACCATGTCGAACAAGCTTCATCGCATCCTCGCCGCCGCCGCCATGACCGCGTCGTGCTCCGGGACAGTCCATGCCGCGCCATTCACCCTGACCTTCGAGGGAGTGGGAAACAATGCGCAGATCCTCGACTTCTACAACGGCGGCACCGACTCCGAGGGCAACTCGGGCGTGAACTATGGCGTCCGCTTCGGCAGCAACGCACGGGGTCTCGTCGACGGGGATGAAGGAGGATTCGGCAACTTCGCGAACGAGCCCACGCCTTCCACCACCATGTACTTTCTGACCGGGACAGCCATCCTGAATTACGCCCCCGGTTTCACCAGCGGCTTCTCGTTCTTCTACACCTCGGTGAGCTTCGAGGGTGTGGTGCGCGTATACGCGGAAGAAAACGCTGCCGGCGCACTGCTCGGAGAACTGGTCCTGGGCATCAACAGCGGCCCGGGCAACTGCAGCGGGGACCCGACCGGAGACTTCTGCAACTGGACCGCAGCGGGACTGGACTTTGCGGGCGTGGCGAGGTCGATCGACTTCGGCGGTACCGTGGACCAGATCGGCTACGACAACATCACCTTCGGCTCCTCGGACCCGACGGTGAGGCCCGTTTCGGAGCCAGCGGGATTCGGACTGCTCGCGCTCGCCGGGGCGGGTGCGGTCGCGTCGCGTCGCCGGCCTGCTCGGAGCGCAGGACCGCGAGCGGGCGATTGAGACGGACGGTGCGGCAGGAGTTCGACCGCCACAGGAAGAAGGTCTGGACCACCTTCGCATTCCGCCGGCCAGAGGCAATTCCCCATGGCGCCGGGAATCCGAGGAATCTCCTGCAACCCGTACGTGGACTCGATCAGTCTTGCGGGTGCATCGACCGGATGAAGTTGACGAGATCCCAGATCTGGTCCTGCGTCAGCACGGCCTGGTACGCCGGCATGGCGTCGACGCCATGCGCGATGCGGTAGGCCACGACACCGTCCGGAAAGTACGGCGGCGGCGCGATGTCCGAGAGATCGTCCGGGCGGGTCGGCAGGGAAGCCGCCGAAGGACCGTCGCCACGACCGTCTGCACCATGGCACGTCTGGCAATACTGAACGTAGAGGTCCCGACCTCTGCCGATGGACTCGGGTGAGTGCAGCCCCGGGTTCGTGGCCACCGCGGCCCGGAGCAGATCGGCGTGATGGAGTCCTGCGCCGAGGCACGCTGCCACCACGGCAATCCAGACAATGCGGAAGGCTTTCCTGCGCATGCCGTGGCTCAAGCCTGCTTCGTGGCCGCCTGGAGCATCGCGGCCATGCGCTCGTGCACGATCTGGATGGCCTTGAGCGGACGGATCATCACCTTGAACTCGACGATGCGTCCCGCTTCGTTCCATCGGATGATATCGACGCCGTTCACGGCGATGCCTTCGATCTCGGTCTCGAATTCCAGCATGGCGTCGGACGGCCCGCGAATCTCGCGAACGTATCGGAAGCCCGGCTGAAAGAAGACCTCGAACGCGGCGGACAGATAGGCCTTGCAGACAGCCTTCCCGCGCTGCGGCGTGTGCACGATCGGGGACACGAACACCGCGTCTTCGGACAGGAGATCTTCGAGGCCGGCGGGCTCATGCTTGCGCACCAGCTCGTGCCATCGGTCGATGGGATGCGTGGTCATGGCAAGACACCACGCGATGTCGTTGCGTGATGCGAGACGACCTCAGGGTTCATCATCCTGCGTTTTCTCCGGTTGTGTCCGGGGCAGCGGGCTCGTTCTCGCCTCGCGGAGCTTGAGTTCCACAAAGAGGCGCACATCCAGCGGCAGGGGGACCGCTGCGGCCAGGAACTCGGCCTCCAGGCGATCGAGGTCCACCGGTACCGAACCGCCGAGCATGGGCGTGCGTTTGGGTCCTTGCGGAGAGCTCTCGCCCGCATCGACCGTCTGGTGAGCGAATCCGCGCTCTGCATGCCAGGTCAGGGCCTTCTCGACTCCCGGCTTGTCGTAGCACAGGCGGAATCCCTTCGGACGCCTGCTGTCATCGACCCAGACGATCAGATCGAGGGTCGCCGCCATGAACCAGCGGCGACCGGGGTCCTGTTCACCGCGCAGATGGGTGATCTCGCGGAACCGGTCC
>CAZEDA010000238.1:2692-5974 GCA_964510915.1 uncultured Rhodocyclaceae bacterium
TTGATCAGGCGATGCGCGTTGCCCGTCCCGGCCTTGAACCCGGCACACATCCCAGGCGCGAGCGGCGTGAGGCCTTCGTCGGTATGCAGGGTCGGGTGACCTTCGACGATGTAGATGAACTCGTCCTGCAGCGAGTGCGCGTGGCGCAACGCCGAGACGGCGCCGGGCGCGAGCCGGGTGAGATTCACGCCGAAGCCGGTGAGCCCGAAGAGATCGCCGAGGGGTCGCTTCTCCCGCCCCTCCATCCGCGACGCGAAGGGCTCGGGATAGTTGGACGGCTTCGTTCTTGCGGGGGCTTCCTTTGCCGGAAGAGCGACGAGGGGGGCGGGTTGGGTCATCGGGATACTCGGATGTCGATGTTGCGTCGGCGGGGCGCGCGTGCGATCAGTTCGCGTCTTCCCCGAAGAAGGCGAGCAACTGCTCTACGACCCAATCGGGCCGTTCTTCGGGAATCCAGTGACCGCAGCCTTCGGCCACGCCACCGCGCACATCGGTGGCGACCCTCTGCCACGACTCCAGCGCCAGCGGGCCGCGCCCCCGGCCGGTGGCGCCGCCCCAGCACAGCACCGGCATCGCGAGCTTGCCGGCCGCGAGGAAGGCTTCGTTGTCCTTCACGTCCTGCTGCATGGCACGGTAGAAGTTGAAGCCCGCGGTCATGGCGCCGGGCTGGCGGTAGGTGCGCAGGTACTCGCGCTGTGCGTCTTCCGGAATGGCGTCCGGCCGAGCCCCCCACTTGCGGTAGAAGTGTCCGAGGTACACGTCCTCACGACCGGCGGTCAGGGCCTCGGGCAGATCGGCTTCCCAGTGGAGCCCATGGTGCCAGCGGTTGTTGAAGAAGACGGGCGTGCCGTCTCCGGGGACCGGCACATCGAAGATGGCGAGTCGGCGCACGGCATCCCGATGCTGTGCGGCCAGCGAGAAAGCCGTCGGCCCGCCCCAGTCGTGCCCCACCAGAAAGAACGTGTCGACGCCAAGCACATCGTGCACGAGGCGCCATACGTCGTTGGAGACGGTCTTCTTGTCGTAGCCGGACGCCGGCCGGGACGAATCGCCAAGTCCCCGCAGGTCGGGCGCGATCACGCGGTACCGGGTCGCCAATCCCGGCATCACGTCGCGCCACATGTACCAGGTCTGCGGCCATCCGTGCAGCAGCACGACAGCCGGGCCGGACCCTGCCATCACGTAGTGCAGACGCACGTCGCCGAGATCGGCATGCGCGTGCTGAAATCCATCGTCCATCCTGGTCTCCTCCCGGGGAAAGTCCGCCCGCCGCCATCCGGGCGCGCACCGTACAATCGGCAATCATTTTGCCGCGATCCGGCCGACAACGGGTGCGCCCGCCTCCGGCCCGGAATCGGCGCCGGTCACGCGACTTGATTTCAGGAATTCTTCGCCATGCTTCGAATCTTCGGCTCGCCCCATCGATACCTCCAGGGACCGCAGGCGCTCGACCGCCTGGGCGCCGAGGCCGCCGCCTACAGCCGTCGGGTGATGGTGGTGGCCGACAGCGTCGTGCTGTCCCTGCTGCGGGATCGCATCGACGCCAGTCTTCGCGGCGCAGGCATCGAACCACACTATGCCCCCTTCGGCGGCGAATGCACCGCCGCGGAGATCGACAGGCTCACGGTGCATGCACGCGACGCGGGAGCGGAGCTGATCGTCGGCGCCGGCGGCGGCAAGGCCATCGATGCCGCCAAGGGCGTGTGCATCGCCATCGGCGCACGGCTTGTCGTGCTGCCCACCATTGCGTCCAACGATTCGCCCACGAGCCGGCTTTCCATCCTCTACGACGAGCAGCATGTGCTGCGCGAAGTCCGGCGGATGAACGTCAACCCGGACGTGGTGCTCGTGGACACGGCGGTGATCCTCGCCGCACCGGAGCGCTTCTTCGTCTCCGGCATCGGCGATGCGATCTCGAAGAAGTTCGAATCCGCCCAATGCTTCGCAGCCGGCGGCGACAACTTCTATGGCGCCCGTCCGCCGTACGTGGCGGAACTGCTCGCCGAGGCCTGCTACGACGCCATTCGCAATCACGCAGAGGGCGCGCTCGAAGCCATACGCGCCAGGCAGACGAGCGAGGCGTTCGAGCGCACGGTGGAGGCCACCATCCTGCTCTCCGGTCTGGCATTCGAGAACGGCGGCCTGTCGATTTCCCATGCGATGACGCGCGGACTTTCCGCGGTGGAGGAAACCGGCCGCGCCCTGCATGGCGAGCAAGTCGCGTTCGGCCTTCTGGTGCAGCTGGTGCTGGAGAAGCGGCCGCAGGCGTTCGTGGACGACATGATCGCCTTCTATCGTCGGGTCGGCCTGCCGACTTCCCTGCGGCACCTCGGCTATGAGGGCGACCCGGCAGCCGTGATTCCGCTCATGGCCGAGGTCTCGTGGGCACGCGCGGCCTACGTGAAGAACATGGTGCCGCCCACCAGCGAAGCCGCATTGGCAGAGGCCATCGCGACGGCGGACCGGCTGGGACGACGATAGCAACCGCAGAGGTCACTTCCCGACCGCCTCCATCACTTTCCATTCGCCGCCCGCCACTTCGTACACGGTGATGGTGCCCTCGCGGAGATCGCCCTTGTCATCGTAGGCGATGCTCGACGAGGTGACGCCCGCTCGCGCGGTCTTCGCGAGTTCAGGGAGGTACTTGGCCGGGTCGGTGGAATCCGCGCGCTTCATGGCGTCGATGAGAGTCATCGCACCGTCGTAGGCAAACGGGGAATACACCTCCACCTCGGCGTTGAAGCGGGCCTTGTACTTCTCGGCGTAGGCGGCGCCGCCCGGCATCTGCGCCGCGGGAAGCCCGGCGAGGGAAGCCACCGCACCTTCCGCCGCGGGTCCGGCCAGCTTGAGGAAGTTGGGACTCTTCAGCATCTCGCCGCCGAAGAGCCGGGCCTTCAGGCCGAGCTGGCGCATCTGCCTGGCCATCGGGGCGGCCTGCGTGTCGGCGCCGCCGAAGAACACCGCGTCCGGCTTCGCCTTCTTGATGGCGGTGAGGATGGCGGAGAAGTCCTTGGCCTTGTCGTCCGTGTAGTCCCGCCGGACGATCTCCGCGCCGGCGGCCTTGGCGGCCGCCTCGAACTGATCGGCGAGGCCCTGTCCGTAGGCTGTCCGGTCGTCCACCACGGCGAGGCGCCTGGCCGCGAGTTTCTCCACCACATAGCGCCCGAGCACGCTGCCCTGCTGCACGTCGTTGGTCATCATCCGGAAGGTCGTCTTGTAGCCGCTGCCGGTGTAGGCAGGCGCAGTGGCCATGGCGATCTGCGGGATGCCGGCATCGGCATA
>CAZEDA010000239.1:0-5930 GCA_964510915.1 uncultured Rhodocyclaceae bacterium
GGGCACAGTCCGCGGGCGGCGTCGCCATCGTTGGAGCCGGTCTGGCAGGCCTGACATGCGCCGACGCGTTGCTGCGCAAGGGAGTGAGGGCACGAATCTTCGAAGCGGACAGCCGTGTGGGCGGCCGCTGCTGGTCCTTGCGGGACTTCTTTCCTGGGCAGGTGGCCGAGCGAGGCGGCGAGTTCATCGACACACCTCACGCAACCATGCGTGGCTACGCCAGGGCGCTCGGACTCCCGCTGGAGGACGTGAACAAGGAACCAGGCGAGACGTTCTACGTGTTCGGTGGCCAGCGCTACGACGAGGCCGCGGTGGTGGAGGAGTTCCGCGCGCTCGTGCCGACGCTCAAGCGCGATCAGCGACTGGCAGGCACCCCGACGGCCGCCGCCTACACCGAGGAGGGCCGCCGCTTCGACCTGATGACCATGCGCGAGTACCTCGACCGCAGCGGTGCTGGCGCCCTGATCAAGGCCGTCCTCGACGTGGCCTACACCATCGAGTACGGCGCCGGCACCGACCGGCAGTCCTCGCTCGCGCTGCTGGGGTTCCTGCGCGCGGATCGCCGCTCCAGGTTCGAACCCTTCGGCGTGAGCGACGAGCGCTTCCACGTAGTCGGCGGCAACGACGCCATCGCCACAGGGCTCGCGGCACGCATGCCCGGGCAGATTGAACTCGGCCACCGTCTCGTCGCGGTTCGCAAACTGAGCGACGGTCGGATCCGCCTCTCCTTTTCCGCGGGGTCTCGGACGGTGCAGTCCGACCATGACGTCGTGGTCCTCACTCTGCCGTTCACTGTACTGCGCGACGTGCAGCTCGATGCCAGCCTTGACCTGCCGCCCTGGAAGCGATTCGCCATCGACAACGTGCGCCTCGGAGACAACTCGAAGCTCATGGTGGGCTTCCGGGGGCGCTACTGGCTCAACCTGTACGACAGCCGCGGCGGCGCCTACAGCGACCTGGCTGCCCTGCAGAACACCTGGGAGACCAATCCGGTCCGAGCCACGGGCCAGAGTGCCCTGCTCACCGACTACACCGGCGGCACGCTCGCGGCATCGCTCGACCCTGCGCAGACGCAAGCGGAGACCCAGCGATTTCTCGGCGATCTCGACCGCGTCTACCCGGGCGCCTTCGACTATGCGTTGCGTCGACCGGACGGGCGGTTCCTGTCCTTCCTGGAGAACTGGACCAGCAACCCGTTCACGCGCGGCGCCTATACCGTCAACCAGCCAGGCTATTTCACCACCATCGCCGACAACGAGGCAAAACCCGTGGGAAACCTGCTGTTCGCAGGAGAGACCACCAGCTCGTTTTGTGAATGGCAGGGATTCATGGAAGGCGCATGTCTGTCCGGTCTGCGAGCAGCGGCAGAGGCCAGCGCCCTCCTTGACGGGAAGAAGTGACTCCCTTCCCCCGGCGTTTGGGCGGCATCGCGCGGCTCATCGGCGCAGGGGAATAGCCAACGGACGCATCGGCGCAGCATCGGCACCTCGCAGCTTCAGGGACGTACCGATGAACGCGAACTCGTAAATTCGGTCGCGCGCGAGTTCCTCCAACTGCACCAGCTCCAGGATCGGCACACCCTGCTGGGCGAGCAGATAGGTGTGGACCGGAACGTAGTTGCCCTCTATCTCGGGCGGGAAGGTTTCGAGACTCAGGTTGTCCGCGCCAACCACCATAGCGCCCCCGTCCTCCACCAGGAACCGGGCAGCATCGACTGACAGGCCCGGCGGTTCCTTGACGTACGCGCTGGCGTCCCCGAACGCCTGCATGCGTCCGGTGCGAATCAGCACCACGTCCCCTGCCTGTAGACCAACCCCCTGCTTCGATAGCGCGTCGACGAGATCGGCCTTTCGGATGCGATATCCCGGCGGCAGGGCATCGACCCCGCGGGCGGACGCGATATCGATCAGTACGCCCCGCGCGACGATCGGCGGGATGGTCTCCGCGCCTGTCTTGCGCCAGCCCCGGTCGCCGAGGTGCTTGCTTGCCTCGAACCCGTTCCAGATACGGCCGTCGAGACCGAAGTGGTTCAGCGCATCGATGTGGGTGCCGGTGTGTGTGTACATGGAGATCGCGGATCCCGTGTAACTCACATGACGGTTCTGGGCATGGCCGACGCCGAGCGGGTCGTCTACCGTCGTGCCGTTCGGAGTGTGCGTCATCCAGATCTGGTAGTGCGGGTCGCCTGCAGCATGCCACCCGGGCATGCCGATGTAGTACTCCACCGACAGGTCGTAGACGCGATGTCCGTCCACCCGGCTCAGGACTTCGGCGCGCGACTGCGACGTCATCAGGTTGAGGCGACCGAGTTCGTCGTCCGGGCCCCAGGGGCTGCGACCGATCTGAGGTTCCTCGGCGGCACAGACCATGCCGGCGGCCAGCGCCAGGGCGGCGGCCATGAGTGTTCGCTTCATGCTGTTCTCCATGTGAGTAGCGGCTCATGCCGCACGCCTCGCACAGTAGAGGCCGATGCCGATTGCATCGACGGCCCCGAGGAGAATTCACTGTTCACGCTGGGTGCACGCCGCAGCGGCGCAGGGAGTCGGCAGGCTCCCGTCGTTCTGTCACGGCGGGAGGCATCTACGGCACGCGCATCGCGATTCCGCACCAGCCGTGAACACTGATGTTCCGTGGCGCCCCTCGTTCGTTGAAGGACCGCTTCCTAGACTGGGCCGGACCTCGACACGAAAGGACGACGCCATGAACCTGTTAAGCATCTCGCCGCTGCTGCTCGGCACCGGCATCTCACTCGGCCTCGGCGCACCCATCGCCAAGGCCGCTTCGCTTCAGGGGGTGAGCGCGCTGGCCTTTGCGCTGTGGCCGACGCTCGTCGCCGGTCTGCTGCTCGCGGCTATCGGGCTGCTGCGGAGAGGGTGGCCGGAGGATCTGCCTCGCCTGCTCCGGTTCGGCGCTGTCGCGGGCCTGCTCGGCCATGCGCTTCCGATGTCGGCACTGTTCTGGCTCTCGTCTCACGCCGGGGCCGGATTCGCCTCGCTTTCGCTTGCACTGCCGCCGGTGTTCACGCTGCTGGTGACGCTGCTGCTTCACCTCGAGCGTCCGGCCCTGAGACGTGGCGCTGCCGTCGGGCTGGGGCTATCGGGGGCACTGCTGATGCTCGCCGGGCGCGGCGGTTCATTCGAGGCGACGCCGGCGGTGCTGGCCGTTGCGCTGGCCATTCCGGCCCTGATCGGCGTCGCCAACGTCTATCGCTCGCGCCAAATGCCGCCAGGCGCCAGCGGCGAGTGGATGTCGTCGATCACGCTTCTGGCCTCGTCGTCGATGCTGGCGCCCGTCGCGCTCGCTCTCGGGGAAGCTGCGCCCATCCTGACATCGTCCGCATTCGCGTGGCTCGCGGTGCAGGCCGGAGTACTCACCGTCGGATACCTCTTCTATTTCGCGTTGCAGCGGCGCGCCGAGCCGGTGACCTTCAGTTTCATCGGCTACGTGATGATGATCGTGGGCGTGACGGTCGGGACCCTTGCCTTCGGTGAGCGCCTGCCGTGGACGGTATGGCCCGCCGCCGCTCTGGTGCTCGGTGCACTTGTCCTGCTGCAGCCCCAGGGACTGCCACGCGCATCCGTCACGAACCGCAACGCCCACGGGACGCCGGCATGAAGCGCCTTCGAACCCGTCGCCTGGATCTGCCGCAGGGCGGTCAGCCGGTGAAGCAACCCACCCCGTCTCCCCACCCGAACCACGAATCCTTCGAAGGAGTCCCTGTCATGACCCGCATTCTCGTCGTCTACTACTCCAGCTGGGGGCATGTGGAGACCATGGCCGAGGCCGTGGCCGCAGGCGCCCGCTCGGTGCCCGGCGTGCTCGTGGACATCAAGCGTGTACCCGAGCTGGTGCCTGAACCGGTAGCGCGCGCGTCGCACTACAAGACTGAACAACGGGCACCTGTTGCCCGCCCCGAGGAGCTGGCCGACTACGACGCCATCGTGTTCGGCACACCGACACGCTTCGGCAACATGGCTGCGCAGATGCGCAACTTTCTCGATCAGACCGGTGCCCTCTGGGCCCGCGGCCAGTTGGTCGGCAAGGTCGGAAGCGTCTTCGCTGTCACCGGAACCCAGCACGGGGGACAGGAGACCACCCTCACGAGTTTCCACACGTCACTGTTCCACCACGGCATGATCGTCGTCGGCTTGCCGTACACGTTCGACGGCCTGGGAAGAATGGACGAGATCACCGGCGGTACACCCTACGGCGCGACAGCGCTGGCCGGCGGCGACGGCAACCGGGCGGTGTCCGCCAACGAAGTCGCTGGTGCGCACTTCCAGGGCCGCCACGTGGCGACCATCGCGCGGGAACTGGCACTCGGCCGGGCGTGCCGAGACACCATCTGATCGGATACCCGTGCTTCTCAGTCGCTGGATGGGTTCAGCCGCTCCTTGAGGAAGCGCACCAGCATGCGCACACGCTCCGGCAGATGTTCGCGTCCGAGATAAACGGCGAAAAGCTGTCTGGGTTCCGCGCGCCAGTCATCCAGCGCGGTCTCCAGCCGGCCCTCGGCAATTTCGGCGCGCATCATCACGCGCGGAACCAGGCCCACACCTGCACCGCGCAGCATCGCATCGATCAGGATCAGCGTGTTGTCCGCCCGGAGATTGCCGCGGACCTCCACGGCATGAGCGCCGCCGGGGCCATCGAACTCCCAGCGCGTGGCGTCGCTTCCGAGCAGGTAGGGCAGGCAGTTGTGCGCGGCCAGGGCCGAAGGGTGCTCGGGCTTGCCATGGTGCCGCCAGTAGCCGGGTGCCGCTGCGACCGCACGCTGCAGCATCATCAGCGGTGTTGCCACGAGCGAGGAATCTTCGAGATGTGCCTGGCCGCGAATCGCCACGTCGATGCCGTCGCGAACCATGTCGACAGGCCGGTCCGACAGTCGCAGTTCGAGTTCGATGCCCGGGTGTGCCGCCTGGAAGGAATGAAGGTGGTCCTTGAGAAAGGACAGCGTGAGCGAAACCGGCACCGCCAGCACCAGCCGACCGGCAAGCTCGCCATGGGCTGCCCGGATCGCGCCCAGCGTTCGTTCGGTGTCGTCCAGCACGCGCCGGCAGTACGCATAGAACCGCACTCCGGACTCGGTGAGCTGCATGCGCCGCGTAGTTCGCGCAAGCAGGCGACTGCCCGTCCACTCCTCGAGGGACTTGATGTACTTGGTCACCATCGAAGGCGAGTAGTCGAGATCGCGCGCAGCGGCAGCGAAGCCGCCGGTTTCGACGACACGACAGAAGCACTGCAAGGCCAGGTGTCGGTCCATGGATGTCCCGGTAGCGAAATGACGAAACGAAGTGTCGATACTCTGTCAGGGCGCCTCCTAGCCCTTTGACGGCCCATCAGAATGAATGGTGCCGGAGATGCTTCTTGGTTCGGCGAGAACGCTGCATGCCAGGCGCAACGGGTGACTCGCGATACCCGGATGATCCTCCGCTGACTGCCTGTCGATTCCATACACATCCGGACAGAGCGACTGGATGAGCGTGAAATCGCATTCGACTCTGCGGTCCAAACTCGTTCTCGCGCAGGGATCCTTCGAACGGCCCTCGAAGGCGCTGCGAATGATCTTCACGCTTTTGCGGCGATGGCCTCGACTTCGAGCAGGAAGCCCGGGCGCACGAGATCGGGTACGACGAGCAGCATCGAAGCGGGCTTGGCGTCCCCAAGAAACCGGGACCGCACCTTGACGTACGCAGGGATGTCCTCCGACCGCAGCAGGTAGTGAGTCACGCGGACCAGATCGTGGACGGTCATGCCTGCACGCTCGAGCATGGCAAGGATGTGCGTCCACGCTTGCTCCGCTTGCCCTGTGACATCCGGAGGCAGTGTGCCGTCGAGCGCAAGTCCCGGCGTACCCGCCGTGTAGAGCCAGCGCGCATTCGGGGGGACTTCGATCGCGTCGCTGTACGAGCCGATCTGGCGGGCCACGC
>CAZEDA010000240.1:0-5859 GCA_964510915.1 uncultured Rhodocyclaceae bacterium
GACGACTGGCGGTTCTTCACGCAGTGCTACAACGACACCTACCGCAGACACCATTCGACGCCGTATCTGAATCTGGATTTCTTCCTGCGAATCGGCGAGACGATGCCGGACAATCTTCTCCTCGCCGTGGGCAGCCAGGACGGCACCCGCGTCTGCTCGGCGCTGGACGTGTTCTCCGCCGAGGCGCTGTTCGGGCGCTACTGGGGGACCACCAAGTACATCCCGGGCCTCCACTTCGAGGCCTGCTACTACCAGGCCATCGAGTTCTGCATCGACCGGAAGATCGGTCGTTTCGAAGGCGGCGCGCAGGGCGAACACAAGCTCGCGCGCGGCCTGGAGCCCGTCACCACCTACTCGGCACACTGGGTGGGGGATCCCGATTTCGATCAGGCGGTACGCCGGTTCGTCGCCCGCGAGTCGAAGCAGATCGCCGCCTACGTGAACGAACTCGCCGAGCACACCCCGTTCAAGGACGCCCCGCTTGAACTTTGATCCCCCGCTGGTGCAGGGCATTCTGCTTCGCCGCTACAAGCGCTTCCTCGCGGACGTCATTCTCGAGAACGGCGACGAGATCACCGCACACTGTCCGAACACCGGCTCCATGATGGGTGTGGCGGATCCGGGACAGCGCGTCTGGCTCGCCTACCGTCCGTCGCCAACCCGCAAGTACGCCTACGGCTGGGAGCTCACGCAACTCGCCGACGGCACGCTCGTCGGCGTCGACACCCATCGCAGCAATGCGCTGGTGCGCGAGGCCATCGAAGGCGGCGTGATCACCGAGCTGCAGGGCTACGACACCATCGTCCCCGAATCGCGCTACGGCAGCGAGAACAGCCGTATCGACTTCCTGCTGCGCGGGCCTTCCCGCCCCGACTGCTATGTCGAAGTGAAGAACGTGACAGCCGCCGTCGAGGCCGGCGTCGCCCTCTTCCCCGACGCCGTTAGCGAACGCGGCAGCAAGCACCTGCGCGAGCTGATGGGTGTGGTGGCCGACGGAGCACGTGCCGTGCTGGTGTTCTGCGTGCAGCGTGACGACGTGACGGAAGTCCGCCCGGCGGACAGCATCGACCCCGTCTACGGCCGAACGCTTCGCGAGGCACTGAGTGCCGGCGTCGAGGCGATCGCCTACCGCGCAGCCATAGACCCCGCCGCGGTTCATTTGCAGCACCGCCTGCCCGTCGTCTGCCCCTGACCGGATTCAGGGACGGTCCATACCACCCACGCGGTCGCGCAGGTGGTGCGGACCTTCCTCAATCTCACCCGATCCCGGACGGCGTGATCCGATACGCCCATCGACCGTCACCACGCTGACGCGTCCCGTCCGTCGTTCCGCCTACTGGCGATACCCCGGCAGGACGACGGCATGTCATGCCCGCCCCCTAGAGTCTCCCGAACAACGATGCATCCAGCATCGGACCCCCGCTGTTCGCCTTGTTCCTCTGGAGAGACCCGATGAAACGCCTCCTGGCCGCCGTCATGGCGCTGGCCCTTCCCACTGCCGTTCATGCCGTCACGCCCGCGTACGACACCTGGTATGGATTCGACGTCTACCGGGACATGGCGGGCAGCCCCTGGGTCGACGAGACCCTCGCCCCATTCGTCCTCGAGTTCGACGCGACGACGCCCGTACTCGTCCGCGTCGTGGACGCCGGACTCAGCGGCGACCGCTTCGCCGTGTCTGCCAACGGCGCTCTGCTCGGCAATACGTCGGTTCCAGTGAACGCCGGCGACGAGTTTCTTGATTTCGACGGGGCCTATGCGGACCCGCGATGGAGCCGAGGCGAATACGTGCTGGGACCCGGTTCGTATCGCATCACTGGCAGCGCGCTCTCGTTCGGCCCCGATGTGATCGCTGCCCAGGGCGGCGTCATGGTCGTCGCGGTGCCGGAACCCACCACCTGGGCGCTCATGGGCGTCGGCGGTGTCCTGATGTTTTCGGCGCTCCGTCGCCGTTCCGTCTGAACCGGGAGAAGACTCATGATCAGACACATTCTTGCCGGGCTCGCGGCCGCAGCGTTCGGGCTCACGCCCCTGGTGGCTTCGGCGGCGGATGTCGCCGTGAAGATCGTCTCGTTCAACGACTTCCACGGCAATCTCAAGTCGCCGGGCAACTTCTCAGGCAACCCGGCGGGCGGTGTCGACTACCTTGCCGGATACGTCGCTTCCCTTCGGGCGCAGAACCCGAACACGGTGGTGGTGCACGCCGGTGACATGGTCGGCGCCACGCCTCTCATTTCGGCGCTGTTCCAGGACGAGCCCGCGATCGAGGCGATGAACATCGTCGGTGTCGACATCGCGTCGGTCGGCAACCACGAATTCGACGACGGGCGCGCCGAGATCGTCCGTCTGCAAAACGGGGGGTGTCATCCGACGACTGCCAATAGCTGCAAGGGACCCGACGGTGCCTTTGCCGGCGCGAAGTTCCGCTTTCTCGCAGCCAATGTCATCGACACCGCGACCGGCCTGCCGCTGTTCCCCCGCTATGTCATCCGCACGTTTGGCGGCGTCAGAGTCGCGTTCATCGGCATGACGCTCGAAGGCACGCCAACGATCGTGACGCCCACCGGTGTCGCCGGCCTGCAGTTCCGGGACGAGGCCGATACGGTGAACGGTCTGATCCGGACTTTGCGCAATCAGGGGGTCAACGCCGTAGTGGTCGTGGTCCACGAAGGCGGTACGCAGTCCGGCCCGATCGGCGGCTGCACCAACTTCGCCGGCCCCATCGTGAACATCGTCAACCGTCTCGATCCGACCGTGGACCTGGTCATCTCCGGGCACACCCACCAGGCCTACGTGTGTCAGGTGGCGAACTCCGCCGGCCGGTCGATTCCCGTGACGAGCGCCAGCGCGTTCGGACGAGTGCTGACGAACATAGACCTCGTTCTGGACACCGCCACACGCGACGTGAAGTCCATCACCGCCGCCCAGGTCGTGGTGAATCGCAACAATCCGTCGATCACCCCCTCGCCTCAGGCCGCTGCACTGATCGCCCACTACGACGCGCTGGTCGCACCGATCGCGAATCAGGTGATCGGCAAGATTTCGGCGACGGTGGACCGTTCCACCAGCGCGGCGTGTCAGCACCGTGCCGGGGATCTCATCGCGGATGCACAACTGACCGCCACGGCGGGCGCAGGATTCGGACAGGCGCAGATCGCGTTCATGAATCCCGGCGGCGTGCGCGCGGACTTCGGCTTTGCATCCTCCGCGGCCGCCGAGGGTGACGGCAACGTGACCTACGGCGAGTCGTTCACGGTCCAGCCCTTCGGCAACAGCCTCGTGACCATGACGCTCACCGGCGCCCAGATTCGCACGATGCTCGAGCAGCAGTTCGTCGGATGCACCAACGGGCAGGCGTTCAATCGGGTCCTGCAGGTCTCCCGCGGGTTCCGCTACGCGTGGAACAGGACGGGTGGCGCCTGCGCCCGCGTCGTACCCGGCAGCGTGACTCTGAATGGCAATCCCATTGTCGATACGCAGACCTATCGGGTGACGGTCAACAGCTTCCTCGCCGACGGCGGCGACCAGTTCTTCGTGCTGCGCGAAGGCACGGACCGCCTCGGCGGAGCGCTCGACCTCGACGCTCTGACCGACTTCCTGCGCCCGACCCTCCAGCCTGCACCCGGCGGCACGCCGTACGTTCCGCCGGCCCTTGATCGCATCCAGCAGGCCGACCCGGCCACGACTTCCTGCCCCAACAACTGACCCCCAACATCAGGAGCCACACAAGATGAAGTCTCTGCTCAAGCCCGCCGTCCTCGCCGTCAGTCTCGCGATCGCCTTTCCTGCGATCGCGGCCAACACGTTGAAGGGATTCGCGGTCCTCCCCGCGAACACATTCGCGGAAGGTCCGACGTCCGGCCAGTTCGCGACCGGCGCGAACGGCAACCCTCTGCCTCTCATCGACAAGCAGCCGGTCCAGGGTTTTTCCGGTGTGCTGAACGGACCCGTGGCCGGCACGTTCCGTGTCATGCAGGACAACGGCTTCGGCGCCAAGACCAACTCGGCGGACACCATCCTGCGCATGTTCGCCCTGCAGCCCGACTTCAAGACAGCCACCGGCGGCACCGGCACGGTCACGCCAGTCCATTTCACGACGGGCGCAGCGCTGCCCTCCTTCAATTCGAGCAGCTTCATTCAGCTGCGTGACCCCGACGGCAAGCTCGGCTTCCCCATCGTGGCCGGGATGACGAACTACCCCAACGGCGCCGGCACCACGCCGGTGGCACCGGCGATCAGCGCCGGCCGGCTGCTGACGGGGTCGGACTTCGACCTCGAGTCGGTGCAGCAGGACCGCAACGGCAACCTGTGGTTCGGCGAGGAGTTCGGGCCTTACCTGATCAAGACCGACGCGACCGGAAAGGTCCTGCGCAAGGAGATCGCACTGCCGCTGCCGTCCCAGGTCGGCGGCGTGCCGGTGAACCTCGGCGCGAACACCATCGTCCAGTCGCCGCAGAATCCCCTGCCCCAAGGCAGCAACAACCTGCCGCAGTCGGGCGGTTTCGAGGGCATGGCGATCAACGCGAGCGGCACGAAGCTCTACCCGCTGCTGGAGCGGCCGGTGACGACGGACCCCAACCAGTCCCGGCTGATCGTGAGCGAATTCGACCTCGCTACGGAGTCCTACACGGGCACCACCTTCGGCTACCGTCTCGACCCGCAGGGCACGAACATCGGCGACATGGTCGCGATCGACGACTCGCGTTTCCTGGTGATCGAGCGCGACGGCCGTCAGGGCGACCCGACCATTCCGGCGTTCACCAATCCGGCGCAGTTCAAGAAGATCTTCATGGTCGACATGAGCGTGCTGGACGCCGAGGGCTTCGCGAAGAAGACGGAGGTGGTGGATCTGATGAACATCGCCGATCCGCTGGACCTGAATGGCGACGGCAAGACGACCTTCAACTTCCCGTTCGTGACGATCGAGGACGTGCTGATCGTGGACGCGAACACGCTGCTCGTGATGAACGACAACAACTATCCGGGCAGTGCCGGCCGGGCCTTCGGCGTGTCGGACAACAACGAGTTCATCCTGATCTCGCTGAGCCAGCCGGTGCCGGAACCCGAGACCTGGGCGCTGATGTTCGCCGGCCTTGGCATCGTGGGTGCGACGACGCTGCGCCGGAAAGTCGCACGCTGATGTGACACCCCGGCGGGTGCGATTGGCACTCGCCGGGGCATCGCGCGATCATCGATACCGCGCGGCGGTGGCGGAGGATTCCTTTGCCAGGATGGACTGGTCCGACGTCACAGCCACGAATGCTGCGCCGTGGGCCATCCACTTCTTGGCATCGGCTTCGGCGTAGGCAAGGATGCCTGCGGCCTTGCCGGTCTTGCGGATGCGCGTGATGGAGTTGCCGATGATCTCCACCATCTCCGGGTGACCGGGATTGCCCAGATGCCCGAAGCCGGCCGCGAGATCCTGCGGCCCGATGAACAGGGCGTCGACCCCTTCCACCGAAGCGATGGCCTCGAGATTGTCCACGCCGGCTCGCGACTCGATCTGCACGATCACGCAGAGTTCCTGCTCCACCTTGGCAAAGTAGTCCGTTACGCGGGCATAGCGATTCGCACGGGTGTTCGTCGACACGCCCCGGACGCCCTTGGGCGGGTAGCGCGTGGCCGCGACGGCGCGGCGGGCTTCCTCGGCGGTCTCGACGTACGGGATGAGGAGGGTCTGCACGCCGAGATCGAGCAGGCGCTTGATCACGACCGTGTCGTTCCACGGCGGCCGCACGATCGCGGACGTCTCGTAGGGCGCGACCGCCTGCAACTGCTGGTGGACCTGGGGCGCGTCGTTCGGCGCGTGCTCCATGTCGATCATCATCCAGTCGAACCCGGCCGACGCGCAGATCTCCG
>CAZEDA010000241.1:0-5838 GCA_964510915.1 uncultured Rhodocyclaceae bacterium
TGAACACCGGCCGGTCGAGATGACGCTGGCCGCCTTTGCCGGGCGTGACGCCGCCAACGACATTGGTGCCGTAGGCGATCATCTCCTTCGCGTGGAACGTGGCCTTGTCGCCGGTGAAGCCCTGGACGATGACGCGCGTGGTCTGGTCGATGAGGATGCTCATGCAGGTCTCCGGGTCAGGCGGCGGCGCGGTGGTCGCGCGCCGCGGCAACGGCCTTGTGTGCGGCGTCCGCGAGGGTCTCGGCAGTGATGATGGGCAGCCCGCTTTCGCGGACGATGCGTTCACCTTCTTCCACATTGGTGCCGGCGAGGCGCACCACGAGCGGGACCTTGAGATCCCTCGCCGCCGCGACGACGCCCTGCGCCACCCAGTCGCAGCGGTTGATGCCCGCGAAGATGTTGACGAGGATGGCGCGCACGCCACGATCGGACAGCACCAGGTCGAAGGCCTGCTTCACGCGCTCCGGCGAGGCGCCACCACCGACGTCGAGGAAGTTGGCGGGCTCACCGCCGGCGTACTTGATCATGTCCATGGTCGCCATGGCGAGGCCGGCGCCGTTGATGATGCAGCCGATGTCGCCTTCGAGCCCCACGTAGTTGAGGCCGAGCTGATTGGCCTGCGCCTCGCGCGGATCTTCCTGCGTGACATCGCGCATCTCGGCGATCTGGGTGCGGCGGAAGATGGCGTTGTCGTCGAAGGACATCTTGGCGTCGAGCGCCAGCACGCGATCGTCCTTGGTGACCACCAGCGGATTGATCTCCACCATGGTCGCGTCGAGATCGCGGAAGGCGCGATAGCAGCCGAGCAGGGTGGTGACGGCCTGGCTCACCTGCTTGAGGTTGAGACCGAGTCCGAAGGCGATCTGCCGCGCCTGGAAGGGCTGCAGACCCACGGCGGGCTCCACTTCCGCCTGCAGGATGGTCTCGGGCTTCGCGTGGGCGATTTCCTCGATCTCCATGCCGCCCGCCGCCGAGGCGATGACACGGATGCGCTCGGCCTTGCGGTCGAGCACGAAGCCGAGATAGATCTCGCGCTCGAAGGGCTCCGCCACCTCCACATACACGCGGCTCACCATCTTGCCGGCGGGGCCGGTCTGATTGGTCACCATGCGTGTGCCTAGCATCGCCTTCGCGGCCTCGGCGACTTCGTGATAGGTGCGGCACAGCTTCACGCCGCCCGCCTTGCCGCGGGCGCCGGAGTGGATCTGCGCCTTGACGGCCCAGTGCCAGCCGCCCAGTTCCGTGGCGACATACACCGCCTGATCCGCGCTGTAAGCCACGCCGCCGCGGGGAATGGGCACACCGAACCCGGCCAGCAACTCCTTGGCCTGATACTCGTGGATATCCATGGTCGTCTCCGTTGGGTGCTGCTCGCCGGCCTCCGGGGGCCGGTCCATGCTTTCGCTGCTGCCACCGCGACCGGAGGTCGCACCGTCCCGTGCGGGACGGAACCGCTCAGGTGACGAGATGCTGCGGGCGACCCGCGGCCCAGGCCTCGATGTTGTCCACGAGCTGGTCCGCGAGGAACTGCATGGCCTCCTGCGAGGCCCACGCCACATGCGGCGTGAGGATGAAATTCGGCCGGCGCACATCGAGCAGGGGATGCCCGTTGCGCGGCGGCTCGGTGGTCAGAACGTCGAAGCCGGCTCCGGCGATGAGACCTTCGTCGAGCGCCTGGATGAGAGCCTGCTCGTCCACCAATCCACCGCGCGAGGTGTTGATGAGCAGCGCGTTGCGCTTCATGCGACGCATCTCGGCCAGGCCGATGAGGTTGCGCGTGGCCGGCGTGAGCGGGCAGTGCAGGCTCAGCACGTCCGACTTCTCGAGCACTTCGTCGAAGGGCGTGAAGGTCACGCCCTCGGCCCTGGGCGGCGCGTGGTCGGCGAACAGCACCTTCATGCCGAATCCCCGCGCGATGGTGGCCGTGCCCTGGCCGATGGCGCCTTCGCCGACGATGCCCAGCGTGGAGCCGTGCAGATCGCCGATGGGGTGATCGAGAAAGCAGAACTGATCGGACTTCTGCCAGATGCCGGCCTCGACGTCACGGCGGTAGGCGACGAGATTGCGGCGCAGCGCGAGGATGAGCGAGAAGGCGTGCTCCGGGACCGTGTGCACGGCGTAGTTGCGGATGTTCGCCACCGCGATGCCGCGTTCGCGACACGCCGCGACATCCACACAGTCGTAGCCCGTGGCCGCGACCGCGATCATTTTCAGGTTGGGAAGCTGCGCCAGCGTCGGCTCGCGCAGCTGCACCTTGTTGACGATGGCCACCGTGGCATTCCGCAGCCGGTCCACCACCTGCTCGGGGGCGGTCTTGGCGTGCTCGATGAACATGTGCTCGAACGACGGACTGCGAAGCTTCGCCTTGAGGGAATCGCGATCGAGGAACACCACGGTGTGGAGCACGGATCAGCCTCCTGCCGCGACGAGACGAACGGTATCGTTGCGGACGGTGGCCTTGCGCGTGAGATCCTCGCCGCGCCAGTACTGCTGTGCGGCGGCCACGCCGCTGCCCGGAACGATCTGCACGCCCGCGTCCAGCATGGCCATCTCTGCGCCGGCGATCGCTCCCAGGAGCATGACTTCGTTGAGATCACCCAGGTGACCGATGCGGAACAGCTTGCCGGCAACCTTGGACAGGCCGGCGCCGAGCGACAGGTTGTAGCGCTTGAACGCGATCTCGATCACGTGGGCACCGTTGATGCCTTCGGGCACGAGGATCGCCGACACCGTATCCGAGTACCACTTGGGCGCCCGGGCGCAGAGGTCGAGCTTCCAGCCGCGCTGGACCGCGGCGCGCACGCCGGAGGCCAGGTGATGATGACGACGGAACACGTTCTCCAGGCCTTCCTCTTCCAGCATGGCGAGCGATTCGCGCAGACCGTACATGAGGGGCAGGGGCGGCGTGTAGGGGAAGTAGCCGGTGGAGTTGGCCTTCACCATGTCGCCGAAATCGAAGTAGCAGCGCGGGGACTTCGCCTGCGCCCGCATCTCCAGGGCCTTCTCGCTCACGCACACGATGCCGAGGCCGGCGGGGAGCATCAGACCCTTCTGCGAGCCGGTGACGCACACGTCCACGCCCCACTCGTCCATGCGGAAGTCGATGCTGCCGAGCGAGCTCACCGCATCCACGAACAGCAGGGCAGGGTGCTTGGCGGCATCGAGGGCGCGGCGCACGCCGGCGATGTCGCTGGTCACGCCCGTGGCGGTCTCGTTGTGCGTGGCGAGGACCGCCTTGATCTTGTGACCCTTGTCGGTTTCCAGGGCCTGCAGATAGCGCTCGAGCGGGATGCCCTCACCCCATTCGCAGTCGATCGTCTCCACTTCGAAGCCCAGGCGCGTCGCCATGTCGATCCACAGATGGCTGAACTGTCCGAAGCGCGAGGCGAGAATCTTGTCGCCGGGCGAAAGGCAGTTGCTGAGCGCGGCTTCCCAGCAGCCGGTGCCGGACGCGGGGAACATGATGGGCGTGCCGGTCGTGGTCTTGAAGACCTTCTTCAGGCCGGTGAGGCAGGCGTGGGTGAGTTCGGGAAACTTCGGCGAACGATGGTCTTCCATGGAGACCATCATCGAACGCTGCACGCGGTCGGGCACATTGGTGGGCCCGGGGACGAAGAGGAAGTTGCGACCGGCCATGACAGTTCTCCTGAAAGGGAATGAAGGGAATCGGGGGAAAGGGTTTCGCGACTGCGGCTCGCGCCGGAGGATCAGGGACGGTAGTCCCGCCCGTACACGGGAAATGCCGAACACATGGTGCGCACGCGGTCGACGGTCCGCGCGATGGCGCGCTCGTCGGTCGGGGCGTCGAGGACATCGGCGATGAGGTCCGCGACATGCACGGCTTCCCCGGTGCCGAACCCGCGCGTGGTGATGGCCGGGGAACCGATGCGGATGCCGCTCGTCACGAAGGGCTTTTCCGGGTCGTTGGGAATCGCGTTCTTGTTGACCGTGATGTGTGCGCGGCCGAGGACCGCTTCGGCTTCCTTGCCGGTGATCTTCTTGGCGCGGAGGTCCAGCAGGAACACGTGGCTCTCGGTGCGGCCCGACACGATGCGAAGGCCGCGCTCCGTGAGCCGCTGCGCCATCGCCTGGGCGTTCTTCTTGACCTGCTGCTGATAAGTCTTGAACTCGGGGCGGAGCGCCTCCTGGAAGGCGAGTGCCTTGGCGGCGATCACGTGCATCAGCGGACCGCCCTGGATGCCGGGGAAGATCATCGAGTTGAGCGGCTTCTCGAACTCCTGGCTCGACAGGATGATGCCGCCGCGCGGGCCGCGCAGCGTCTTGTGCGTGGTCGAGGTGACGAAATGGGCGATGCCGACCGGCGACGGATACTCGCCCGCGGCCACGAGCCCGGCGTAGTGCGCCATGTCGACCAGGAGGTAGGCGCCGACTTCATCGGCGATCGCGCGAAAGCGCGCCCAGTCGATCACCAGCGAGTAGGCAGAGGCGCCTGCCACGATCATCTTCGGCTTGTGCTCCCGGGCGAGGGCGGCCACCTGGTCGTAGTCGATGGCTTCGGTGGCGGGGTCGAGGCCGTAGCTCACCGAGCGGTAGATCTTGCCGCTGAAGTTGACGGTGGCGCCGTGGGTCAGGTGCCCGCCGTGGGCGAGCGACATGCCGAGGATGGTGTCGCCCGGGGCGAGCATCGCCATGTACACGGCGGCGTTCGCCTGGGAGCCGGAATGGGGCTGGACGTTGACGTACTCGGCGCCGAAGAGCTTCTTCGCCCGTTCGATGGCCAGCTGTTCCGCCACGTCGACGTGCTCGCAGCCGCCGTAGTAGCGCTTGCCGGGGTAGCCCTCGGCGTACTTGTTGGTCAGGACCGAGCCCTGGACCCGCATGACCGCCGGACTCACGTAGTTCTCGGAGGCGATGAGCTCCAGGTGATCCTCCTGGCGCTGGAGCTCGCTGGTCATGGCGGCCCACAACTGGGGATCGGTCTCGGAAATCTGCTGTTTTGGATCGAACACTGCGTAGCCCCTGCGTATGGTGGAAGACGAGTCGTCTTGTCCAGGACGATGACGTCAGTGTAGGGGACGGCGAGTTTTGTCCTATCGAAGTTTGTTATCGGCTTTCAAACAATAACTTATGGCGCGCCGCATCAATGGGGAGATATGTACGAAGTTGCATATGTCCAGCCGTCGAACCCCGGTGCGTCCTGGACAAAGTGCGGGCAGAAAACAGAGTGTCCAACCGGGGGGCGGCGGCCCATCGGCCCCGGGCGAGGGCTGCCCGGGCGCCAACGGCCGCCGGAGAGCGTCAGAACAGGCCGACCACCCGGCCCTGATCGTCGAGGTCGATCTTCTCCGCCGAAGGCTGCTTCGGCAGGCCGGGCATGGTCATCACGTCGCCGCAGATCATCACGACGAACTGCGCGCCGGCCGCGAGCCGCACTTCGCGCACGTTGATCGTGTGGCCGGACGGCGCCCCGCGGGCGGAGGCGTCCGTGGAGAACGAGTACTGCGTCTTGGCGACACACACCGGGTAGCCGCCGAAGCCATCCTCCTCGAGCTTCTTCACCTGAGTCCTGGCCTTGCCGTCGAACACCACGTTCGCGGCGCCGTAGATCTTCGTGGCGATCGCGGTGATCTTCTCGGTGAGCGAGGCACTGTCTTCGTAGACGAACTTGAAGTTCGTGCCCGCGCCGGGTCGCTCGACCATCTCCACGATGGCGCGGGCGACGTTCTCCGCACCCTTGCCGCCTTCGGCCCAGTGCCGCGCGACGAACACCGGCGTCTCGAGCTTCTTCATCTGCCGCTGCAGGAGATCCAGTTCCGCCTGGGTGTCGAACGTGAAGTTGTTGATGGAGACGACGCACGGCAGGCCGTAGTGCTCGCG
>CAZEDA010000242.1:0-5828 GCA_964510915.1 uncultured Rhodocyclaceae bacterium
CACAGCATGACGGCGATCGCCTCGGTGATCGTCCACGACCTGCCGCCCTACGTGATGGCCCAGGGCGATACCGCCAAGGCCCACGGCATCAACAGCGAGGGCCTCAAGCGCCGGGGCTTCTCGCCCGAGGCGATCAACGGCATCCGCAAGGCCTACAAGACGCTCTACCGCGAGGGGCTCACCCTCGAGGAAGCCAAGACGGCCCTGGCCGCCCAGGCTGCGACCTGCGCGGAAGTCGCGCCGATCGTGGACTTCCTCGGCAAGGCAACCCGCGGTATCGTCCGCTAGTCGACGAGACGACAAGAACAGAGAGGCGGGCAGGTCGATGGCGCGGAACGTGACGATCGCGATGGTGGCCGGCGAGGCCTCGGGGGACCAGCTGGCCGCCCCGTTCGTGGCCGAGCTTCACCGCCGCCTGCCCGGAGCCCGGTTCGTGGGCATCGGCGGCCCGCGCATGCAGAGCGTGGGCTTCCAGTCCTGGTACCCGATGGAGACGCTCTCGGTCCGAGGCTACTCCGAGGCCGCCCGCAGCATCCCCGCCATCCTCGGCATCCGGCGGGAACTGGCGTCGCGCCTCATCGCGGAGCCGCCGGATATCTTCATCGGGGTCGACGCGCCCGACTTCAATCTTGCCCTCGAGACCAAACTCCGCGCCAACGGCATCCCCACCGTCCAGTACGTGAGCCCGTCCATCTGGGCGTGGCGCGGCGAGCGCATCCACAAGATCAAGCGGGCGGTGGATCACATGCTCGCGCTGTTTCCCTTCGAGGTGCCCCTCTACGAGCGCGTGCAGGTGCCGGTGACGTTCGTGGGGCACCCGATGGCCGACGAGATTCCCGAGAAGCCCGACGTCGAGGCCGCGCGGGAGCAGATCCGCGTGCCGGGCTCGGCCCCGGTGTTTGCGATGCTCCCCGGCAGCCGCCGTGGTGAGCTGGAGCAGCATGCCGGGCTGTTCATCGACACCGCCCGGCAGATCGCGGCCCAGATGCCTGACGCGCGGTTCCTCGTGCCGCTCGCCACCCGGCCGACGCGCTCGCAGTTCGAGCAGGCGCTCTACGACCACAAGGGCCAGGACCTGCCGTTCACGGTGCTGTTCGGCCATTCGCAGCTCGCCATGACCGCCGCGGACGTCGTGCTCGTGGCCTCGGGCACCGCCTCGCTGGAAGCCGCGCTGCTGCGCCGCCCGATGGTCATCACCTATCGCGTGCCCAAGCTCACGTACCGGCTCATGTGGCCGCGGCGCTATCTGCCTTACATCGGGTTGCCGAACGTGCTCGCGAAGGCGTTCGTCGCCCCGGAGATCCTCCAGGACGACGCCACGCCCGAGAACCTGTCCCAGGCGCTCGTGAACGTCTACCGCGACAAGGTCGTGCGGGACCGTCAGGCGCGCTGCTTCGAGGAGATGTACCGCACCCTGCGCTGCAGCGCCGCCGAGCGCGCTGCCGAGGCCGTGGTGCCTCTGCTGCACGCGCCTTCAGCCCAGCGTCGTGCGGCGCTCGGCATGGCGACGGCCGGCGGCAGCCGCCCGTGACCCTCGCGGCAGGTGTCGACGAGGCGGGCCGCGGCCCCCTGGCCGGCCCCGTCTACGCAGCCTGCGTCGTCCTCGATCCCGCCCGGCCCATCGCCGGCCTCGCCGACTCCAAGGCACTCACCGCACGGCGTCGTGAATCTCTGGCCGACGAGATCCGCTCGCGGGCTCTCGCCTGGGCCATTGCGGAAGCCAGCGTGGAAGAGATCGACCGCCTCAACATCCTGCACGCCACCATGCTCGCCATGCAGCGCGCGGTGGCGGGTCTGGGCATGCATCCCGACGAAGTGCTGATCGACGGCAACCGCTGTCCGGCGCTTGCGGTGCCGGCTCGGGCCGTGGTTCGGGGCGACGCCACGGTCGCGGCGATCAGCGCCGCGTCGATCCTCGCCAAGACTGCCCGCGATGCCGTGATGGTCGATCTCGACCGCCTGCATCCCGAATACGGGTTCGCGCAGCACAAGGGGTATCCGACGTCGGAACACGTGGCCGCTCTAAAGCGGTATGGTCCGACTGCGCACCACCGGCGCAGCTTCGCGCCGGTGCGAGCTACCCTGTCCGTCATCGCCGGCGCCTGAAAGGGCACGCCGGTCCTAAGGAAGTCCCGTTTCTCCGGAGGTCACCGAATGGATTTCGCACGCTGGCTGCACGTGCTGGGCGTCGTGGTATGGGTGGGCGGGATGTTCTTCGCCTACATGGCGCTGCGTCCGGCGGCCGCCCAGCTGGAGCCGCCGCAGCGCCTGGTGCTCTGGCGGGAGACCTTCCGGCGCTTCTTCATGTGGGTGTGGATCTCGATCGGCCTCATCCTCGCGACCGGCCTGCACATGACCGTGGCGATGGGCGGCTGGCAAGCGCCGGTCTACGCGCTTGCGATGGCCGTGATCGGCATCGTCATGGTGCTGATCTTCTTCCACGTCTTCTTCGCGGCCTACAAGCGACTCGGCCGCGCGGTGGATGCGAAGGAATGGCAGGCGGCGGGCAAGGCCCTCGGGCAGATCCGTCAGCTCGTGGGGATCAACATCGTCCTGGGCATCGTCACCATCACGCTGGCGACCGCCGGCCGGGCGCTCGCCACCGGCTGATCAGAGCTTCTCTACGGCATCACCTTGACGGTGTTCACCAGGTCGAGCGTGTAGGCCTTGCGATAGTCGGTCCCGGCCTTCGCGAGGCCCGCGCCCACCATGAAGTCGAACGTCACCTTCCAGCGCGCATCCGTCATCGACAGGATGCCCTGTGTCGCGGCGTCCGCGCCCGTCACCAGGCCGAACTGTTTCATCTTGGTCACGCTGTACGCCAGCAGTGCGTCCTCCACCTCGGGGTTGGCCTTGCGGATGAGCGCGTTGCCGGGCGCCGGGTTGGCGAGGTAGCTCTTCCAGCCTTCGGCCGTGGCCTTCAGGAAGCGCGTGAGGGCATCGCGGCGCTTCTCCAGCACGGCGCGCGTGGTGACGATGGTCTGTGCGTAGGGCGGGTAGCCGAGATCGGCCAGCAGGAACACCACGGGCTTCACGCCGCCTTTTTCGATGGAGTAGGGCTCGGAGGTGGCGTAGCCCTGCTGCGCGATGTTCCGGTCCACCAGGAACTGCTGCACGCTGTACGAGTAGGGCCGCTTCTGCGCATCCGTGAAGCCGTACTTGTTCTTGATCCACGGCCAGAAGGTGGTCTCGCTTGCCTGGCCGATCAGCAGCGTGCGGGTCTTCAGATCCTCGAACTTCTTCACGTCGGGGTGGGCGATGAGCGCCGCCGGGTCCTTCTGGAAGGTCGCGCCGATCGTCACCACCGGCAGTCCCTGTTCCACGGCGTTGATGGACTGCAGGTCGTAGCCCATCACGGCGTCCGCCTTGCCGGCCAGCAGAAGCTGCATCACGTTCACCTGCGGGCCGCCCATGCGGATGTCGGCCTCCAGCCCGTTCTTTCGGTAGGTGCCCTCCGCCACGGCCTGGTAGAACCCGCCGTGCTCGGCCTGGGCGTACCAGTTGGTGAGGAACACGAACTTCTCGGGCGTCTGGGCCTGCGCCGTCAAGGGCAGCAGCGCGGCGGCGGCCAGGCCGGACAACGCGAGACGTCGGACTGCGCGGAAGGGTCGGGACATGGACAGGGACTCCGTCGTCATGGGGCAGGGATGCGGGAGTTTACCGCGCGCTCTCGTGCCACCGGTGCAGGGCGAGCCAGCCGAGGACACTCACCGCGGCGAACAGCGCGATGCCTGCCCCGGCAATGAGGATCAGCGCCGCGAACATGCGCGGGATGTTGAGCTGCAGTCCGGCCTGCAGGATCTGGTAGGCGAGGCCCGACTGGGAGCCGCCGGTGCCGGCCACGAACTCCGCGACTACCGCGCCGATCAGCGAGAGTCCCGCCGAGACGCGCAGCCCCGCGAAGAAATACGGCGCTGCCGACGGGACGCGCAGGCGCATCAGCACCTGCCAGCGGCTCGCGCCGTAGAGACGGAAGAGATCGAGCAGCCCGCGGTCCACGCTCTTGAGGCCCACGGTGGTGTTGGCCACCATCGGGAACAGCGCGACGATCGTGGCGCAGATGACCAGCGCCGTGGGCGTGTCGTCCACCCAGATGATGATGAGCGGCGCGATGGCCACGATGGGCGTGACCTGCAGCAGGATCGCGTAGGGCAGCAGGCTCATCTCGATCGCGCGGTTCTGCACGAACAGGAAGGCGAGCGCGAGGCCGATGACCACCGCGGCGACCAGCGCCACCAGCGCGATCTTCATCGTCACCCACAGCGACGCGAACAGCAGCACGTGGTCCTTCACGAACGTTGCGCCGATCACGCTGGGCGCCGGCACGATGTAGGGCGGGATCTCCCGGACCGCCACGACCCACTCCCAGAGGCCGGTCAGCGCGATGCCGACGACGACCGGGGCGAGCCACGCCCACCACGGACGCTCATCCGCGGCGCGCGGCTTCATGCGGCCCCCGCGTCGATCATCATGCCGCTCAGGTCCTTGCACCAGCGCACGAAGCGCTCCGACACCCGGAAGTCCTGCGCGCGGGGGTAGGGCTCGTCGATGCGAAGTTCGGCGGCGATGCGTCCCGGACGCGGAGACATCACGACCACCCGGTTCGACAGGTACACGGCCTCGTGCAGGCTGTGCGTGACGAAGAGCGCCGTGAAGCGCCGCGCCTGCCACAGGGCCAGGAGTTCGCGGTCCAGGCGGTCACGCGTGATCTCATCCAGGGCGCCGAAGGGTTCGTCCATCAGCAGCAGGTCGGGTTCGGTGACCAGGGCGCGCGCGATGGAAGCGCGCATCTGCATGCCGCCCGAAAGCTCGCGCGGGAAAGCCTGCTTGAACTCCTCCAGACCCACCTGCCGCAGCGCGTCCTGCACCTTCGCCGAGGCCTCGGCCGGTGCGGTGCCCGCGAGCGTCAGCGGCAGCGCCACGTTGGTCGCGACGCGGGCCCAGGGCATCAGCGTCGGCTGCTGAAAGACGAAGGCCGCGCGCTCGACAGCATGGCGTTCGAGCGTTCCGGCGGTGGGACGGTCGAGACCGGCGATGAGGCGCAGCAGGGTGCTCTTGCCGCAGCCGGAGGGGCCGATCAGCGTCACGAACTCCCCCGGCGCCACGGTGAGGTCGATGCCCGTCAGCGCATGGGTGCCGTTCGGATGGACATGATCCAGACCGCGAACGGAGACGGCGGCAGCGGCGAGGGACGGGGAGTCGGGCAGGGGAGCGGGCACGGCGGGATTCTACCGGGCGCGGTGCGCCGCAGTCCGAAATGCCATTCGGGTCGATCAGCCCAGCCGGTGGTCGCGGCGGATCGTGTCGGCGGCCTTCTCGCCGATCAGCACGCACGGCGCCATCGTGTTGCCCGTCGCGATGGTCGGCATGATCGACCCGTCGGCGATACGAAGACCTTCCACGCCATAGACCTTGAGGGAGCCGTCCACCACGGAGAGCGCGTCCGTTCCCATCTTGGCTGTGCAGGTCTGATGGAAGTAGGTGCCGGCGGCATCGCGCAGGAAGTCCTCCAGCGCGTGGCCGCGCAAGGGCCCGGGCATCAGCTCCCGCTTCACGAACGGCCGCAGCGCCGGCGAATTGCCGATCTCGCGGCACAGCTCGATGCATTTCACGAGCGCATTCACGTCCTCGGGCGCGCTCAGGAAATTGGCGTGGACGGCCACGGGGTCGGTCGACCGGTTGCCGGTGAGCGCCACATGGCCGCGACTCGCCGGGCGCACGAGCCCGGGCGCGAGCGTCCAGGCCGCCGCGCGATCCGCCGGCAGCCCGAAGCGCGGGCCCGTCACTTCGCTGCCGAACGCGCACTCCTCGAGGATCGGCTGCAGATC
>CAZEDA010000243.1:0-5812 GCA_964510915.1 uncultured Rhodocyclaceae bacterium
TTCAGGTCCTGCGTCGCGCGACGAACCCCACGCCCGCCAGTCCGAGCGCCATCAGCAGGTAGGTGGAAGGCTCCGGCACCGGTGCCGCGATGTCGGCGAGCGCCGGAGCGATGGCCGTGTTGCCGCCGATCCCGAACGCCCCCAGCAGACTCGCCGAACCCGTTGCGAGATTCACGGTGTACACACTGCTCTTGCCGGTAAGGTCGTCCGTGAGGGACGCGAACGCGATCCCGGAGCGCGATACATCGAAGCCGACGACGCCCGTGGTGCCCGCACCCAGGCCGCCGATCAGCGTGAGCGTTCCCCCGTTCGGGTTGGTCTGCTGGTAGACGCTGTCGGTCGCGCTGTCGATGTTGAACAGCGCCGTGCCTGTCGTCGCATCCACATCGTTGTTGGTGTATGCGGAAGCAACGATCGTCGGTGTCCCGCCGGCCGGAATCGACAGCGCCGTATCCGTGAACACACGCCCGGCATTCGCCCCGTTCACGTTGATGCGCAGGTTCTCGCCGACGTTGCTCGTCACGCGCAGCGAAGGCAGTGACATCCCGAGATCGGGCACCGGGTTGAAATCCACGCCGTACGAGGCGCCCGCCAGGCCCGCGAAGGGCTGCGTGGCATCCGATGGATCGGCCATCAGCGCCGCGACGAGCGTCGCGTTGCCGGTCGCCGCGTCCAGCGTGTAGAGGTTCGACGCACTGCCGATGCCGTACAGCAGGCCGGTGGTGGGGCGGTGATCGATGCCGAGGATGCGTTCGTTCGCGGCGAGACCGGTGATGGTCATCAGCGGGCCGGCCATCGTGGGTGACGCACTGTCGAACGTCACGAGCTGATTGGTGGTCGTGAGACCGATCAGGGTCTCGGCGCCGGCGGGGACGGCGAGGGCGGTGCCGACCACGGCGGCGGCCAGCGCAGACAGAGCAGGAACGGGTTTCATCGGGTGTCTCCGGATTCGTCGGGTGAGCGGGGCCGGCCCGCATCCAAGGCGGGCGGGGGACATGCCGCGGATGAGGTTTCGCGCGCATGCAATACGACTACGCCGGATTCCGCCGATCGGATTGCACCTCGCGGACGGGACCGGAAACCGCCGCGTACGCGTTCGGACATCGAGCCGCTTTCGAAAGTATCCTTGGGGGCCTTGCCAACTCTTCCGCACGACATGACGGCGAGTTCCCGGCCCTGCCGGCTCCTCCTCGCGGCCCTGCTGGCCCTGGCACTGTGCCTCGCACTGCCTTCCCGGGCGCAGACCGATCCGGACTGCCCCGAGCGCCGACCGTTGCCCAACATGCGCTACGACGAGGACTGGCGTTTTCTGGCGGCGGAGCGGTGCCGTACCGAGCCCTGGGACCGCTTCAAGTACGTGCCGTTGTCGAAGGACCGCTACGTGTCCTTCGGGGGGGAGGCGCGACTGCGCTACGAGCGCTTCGAGAATCCGGGCTTCGGGCGCGACCCCGAGGACCGGGGCGGCTACCTGCTGCAGCGTTACCTGCTGCACGGCGACGTGCACGTGACGCCGCAGTTGCGCTTCTTCGGTCAGATCGAGTCGTCGTGGGTGCATGGCCGGGTCGGCGGCCCCCGGGCCAACGATGCGAACCGGGTCGATCTCAACCAGGGCTTCGTCGAGTGGACACCCCACCAGAAAGATGACGATATCGTGACGCTCCGGGCAGGTCGGCAGGAAGTGGAACTGGGGTCAGCGCAGTTCACCTCCGCACGCAACGGCTTCAACGACCGCCTGAGCTTCGATGGCGTGCGCGCGTTCGGCGAGATCCGGAACTGGCGATTTCATGCGATGGCCACGCGGGTGGTGCCGACCGTGCGCGGCGCCTTCGACGATCGGTCCACGCCGGATGAAACGTTGTCGGGCTTTTTCGTTGCGCGGCGCCACGACTGGCTGCCCGATGGCAATGCCGTGCTGTACGTGAGCCGGCGCACGGACCCCGAGACCCGCTATCAGGAAGGTCGCGACCGGGAGGAGCGCACGACGATCGGCACGCGGTGGTGGGGGCGTGGCACGAACTGGGACTTCAACTACGAAGCGGGAATGCAGACCGGCAGTTTCGGCGACAGTCGGATCCGCGCGTGGTACGTCTCGACCGACACGGGCTACTCGCCGGCCGAGCATCCGTCGCATCCGCGATTCGGTCTGAGATTCAACATCGGCAGCGGCGATGGCCGGCCGGGAGACGGGCGTCTCGGCACGTTCAGCCCGCTGTTTGCGGCCACGGCCTATTCCGGGCTGGCCGGTCTGATCGGGCCGTCCAACAGCGTCGCACTCGCACCGTCCTTCGCTTGGGACACCGACGAGCGCAATACCCTGCTCGTCGGCGTGATCGGGTTCTGGCGACAGAGTCTGGAGGACGGGATCTACAACGTGGCGACCGAAGTGCAGCGCAACTCGTCGGGGAGCCGTGCACGGCATGTGGGAACGCAGCCGACGGTGCAGTGGATCTGGCGGGTGACGCCGAGACTCACATGGCTCACGGTGCTGTCGTACTTCCGCGCCGGCGCCTTCCTGCATGACGCCCGGCCCGGAGAGGACGTGACCTATCTCACTTCGTGGTGGGCCTACCGGTTCTGATACGACAGTGCCCCGGGGCCTTAGAACCCCAGAATGCCTTCCACCATGTCGGCGTGCTCGTCGAGATCGCTGTCCTCGATCTCCAGCACGTCGCGTGCGAAGTCACCGCCCCGCGTCCACTCGTCGCATTCCTTCTGCCGGTTGAGACGCGAATGGATGGTCTCGGAGACGAGGGCGAGCGCGACATGGCGTTGCACGGCCTTGGGTGTTCCTCCGGACCGAAGCGCGGAGTAGTCGTGATGCAGCTGGATGGCCTGGGCGATGTCGTCCGTCAGATACCAGCTCCGCGCGAGGTGCCCGCCGATCATCGTGTGGTCCGTGCCGAAGGTTTCGCGCTCCAGGGCAGTGACCGACTCCGCCACGGCGAGACGTTCCAGAAACGACTGGTCGTAGTTGTCGAAGCGCCGCGCCATCAGGGGCACGCCGGCATCGCGAAACAGTGCGAAGGTGTAGGCGTCGTCGCGGTCCAGTTTGGCTACGGGTCGCGCGAGCAGCGCGGCGGTCTGCGCGATGGCGGCCGACGTGTCCCAGAAGTTGTCGAGCACCGCGGCGTTGCCCACGGGCAGGGCATCGCGAAGCATGATGCCGGTCGTGATTTCCTTCACGTTGCGCAGGCCCATCAGCTTCAGGGCCTGGTCGATGGACTTCGCCTTGTTCTGCAGGCCGAAGAAGGGCGAGTTGACCGTCTTCAGCACGGCCGCGGCGAGGCTCACGTCCCCGGAGATCAGGTTTCCGACCTTGACGACGTCGGGGTCGTCCTGGCGCATCTCCCGCAGGACCTGGATCAGCACTTCCGGGCAGGGCGGGATGCCGAAGCTCGCGACGATGGCCTCGGCTTCGTCGTCCGGTGTCAGCAGAATGGTTTCCATGAAACTCGCCTCGGGGAGTGCGTGGTTATCTCCCCGTTAGCGGCACGGTCGGGTGCTTCTTGAATTCGTCCCGGGCGATGCGGCGCGTGTGACCGGCTTTGTTGACCTTTCCTAGACAATGACCTTGTCGTGCAGGAGGGTGGCGATCCTCTCTTGCGAATAGCCCAGGACTTCGGCCAGCACCTTCTCGGTGTCCGCGCCGATGCGCGAGGGCGCGGGGCCTGCGGGTGCGACCGGCTGGCCGTCGATATGGAACGGTGTTGCCGTGACCTTCACTTTGCCGCGGGCGTGGTGAGGCACTTCAGGGAATGCCCGGCGCGCCTCGAGATGCGGGTGACTCACGACTTCCTCGGGCGAGAGCATCGGCGCTGCCGGCACGCGGTTCGCGGCGAGAGTCTGAAGGGCCTCCTCCGCGGAATCGAATCCGTCGAGCCACTCGCGCAGGATCGCGAGGAGTTCCGGCCAGTGATTGCGGCGGCCCGCGGGCGTGGAGAACCGCTCGTCCGTGGCGAGTTCGGGGCGACCGACCAGCGCGGACAGGCGTACCCACAGATGCGGCGCGCCGACGGTCTGCATGGCGATGTGACGCCCGCCGATCGGATGCACCACCATGCCCACGCGAGGCTTGCGCTCGACGGCCATGCCGTTCAGCACGGCGCCGTAGGTGATGTCGTCCGCGGCCACGAGGCATTCGAACATCGAGACATCCAGCGTCGCGCCCACCCCTTCGCGTGCCTGACGCAGCAGCGCCGCGCAGATCGCCCCGAAGGCGTGGGCACCCGCGAGAACATCTGCTGCCTGAAGGTAGGACACGCGCGGCAGCGGATCGCCGCAGCGGTCGAGATCCATCATTCCCGACATCGCATTCACCAGATGCGCGTAGGCCTGCATCGACGCGAGCGGCCCCGTCTGGCCGAAGCCGGAGATGGAGCAGTACACCAGTTCCGGCTTCATCGCGCGCAGTGTCGCGGCGTCGAAACCATAGCGCGCCATGACACCCGGCGAGAAATTCTCCACCACCACATCGGACTTGCGGACGAGATCGAGCACGACATCGCGCGCCGCCGGATGGGCGAGATCGATCGCGATGCCGCGCTTGCCGACGTTGAGTCGCACGTAGTACGAGCTCTGGTCAGTGCGCTCGGGGTCGAGCTGCAGCACGGTGTAGCGGATCTCGTCGCCCTCCCCCGGGCGTTCGATCTTGATGACCTGCGCCCCGAGATCCGTGAGCAGACGTGTGCAGTAGGGGCCGGCGAGGACGCGGGTGAAATCGAGTACGGTGATGCCGGAGAGCAGCGTCTGGTGGGAATCCACGATGCAGGGGTCCGTCGGTCAGAACTTGGAAAAATCGGGTGCGCGCTTTTCGAAGAAGGCCGTGAAGGCCTCCTTCGCTTCGGGCGAGGCGAGTTGCTGACGGAAGAGGCGGCTCTCCTCGGCCATGCGCTCGGCGACCTGCGCCGACTGGGCGCTCTTCATCAGGGCCTTGGTCATTCGCACGGAGGATGCCGGCAGGGCAGCGATGGCCGTTGCAGCGCGTGTTGCGTGGTCCAGCAGTTCCGCTTCCGGAACGATCCCGGTGACGATCCCCGCGGCAGCGGCTTTCTCCGCGCTGAACGGCTGTCCCAGCAGCAGGAGTTCCGCCGCTCGCTGGTAGCCCGCGATGGCGGGCAGCAGCAGACTCGATGCCGCTTCGGGCACGAGGCCCAGGGACGTGAACGGCAGACGGAACTTGGCGGCGGGCGTTGCGTAGACGAGATCGCAGTGCAGCAGCATGGTCGTGCCGATGCCTACGGCGGGCCCGCCCACCGCAGCCACGATGGGCTTCGCGGCAGTCGAGATCGCCTGGAGAAAGCGCGTCACGGGCGCGTCCTCGCCATGGGGCGGCTGGCCGAGGAAATCCTCGAGGTCGTTGCCCGCCGAGAAGCAGTCGGGCTTTCCGTGGATGAGGATCACCCGCACGGCGGGGTCCGCATCCGCCGCGCGGAGCGCGTCGGCCATGGCCTGGTACATGGAGACGAGCAGGGCGTTCTTCTTCTCGGGACGGTTGATCTCGATCCGGGCGATCTGCTGCCCGGTGGTGATGCGGATGAGGTCGGTCATGGTCGGTGCTCGGAAACAGGAATCAGACGCTGTAGGGCGTGGGCATCAGGAACTCCCACGGTGACACTTCGGTGGTCGGGTCGACGCTCACGACGATCAGCGCAGGCGCGTTGCGCTCGATGGCGAGGGATATCTCGCGCTGCAGTTCTGCCGGCGTGTTGGCTCGCACACCATGCACGCCGAAGCTTTCGGCCAGCCGAACGAAGTCCGGGTTGCGCAGTTCGGCGCCGATCACCCGGCCGGCGAACACGCGCTTCTGGTCGCG
>CAZEDA010000244.1:0-3954 GCA_964510915.1 uncultured Rhodocyclaceae bacterium
CACGAGGACCAGGCCATCTGCGTGCACTTCCGCCCGCGGCTGGAAAGCGAGTTCGGCATCCGCTTCGCCCCGGTGGAACTGGCGGGGCGCTTCGCGCACGAAACCGTCCACAGCGGCCGTCCGACCTTCGGCTTCCACGGCCCCCAGAATCTCTGGCTGTACTGGAACGAGCAGGACATCGACCTGTTCCTCCGCACCGTGTCGCGACCGGTCCTCAAGCAGCCGGAGGTGGTGTGGCTCGCCCGCCACCTGTACGGCGCCGAGCGCCTGACCGAAGCCGCCCGCGTCGCCGCGGCCTCCCTGGTGGAGCAGCCGGGCAATGCCGAGATCCTCGACATCCTCGCCAATGTCCGCGACCGGATGAAGCCGCACGACTACAAGGCGCGTTCCGAACAGCGGTTCTTCCTGGGGCTGCTCAAGCGTCATCTGCCGGACTTCTTCCGCCACCGTCAGGTGCTGGAGATCACCCGGGCGGGCATGGGCGCCAGCACGCAGGAATGGTTCGAGAACTGCCGGCTTGCAGCGCCCAACGCCGGCGGCGGCAGCGCGGGAGGCTCGGCCGACGGGCTGGAGTCCTTCAGCGCGAGCGGCGAGAGCTTCGATACGGTGGTGAGCTGCGAGACGCTCGAGCACGTCCCGCACTGGCGCGACACCTTCGAAAACGCCATGCGCATGCTGAAGGCGAGCGGGCTCATGTTCGTGAGTTGCGCGGGCTATGGCCGGCGTCAGCACGAGTCCCAGCGCTATCCGTCACCGGCGGGCGGCGACCAGGCCTATTACCGCAACCTCGCGCCGGAGGACTTCGCCGGCATCGATTTCGACGCGCAGTTCCGGTTCTGGGCCTTCCTGGAAGACCGGACGGTCAACGACCTCTACTTCGTCGGCCTCGGCCACACGGCGCGGGACGAGCACGTCACGACGCTGCGCCGGCTGGTGGCGGACTCCAGCTTCCTGCTGAAGCGCAAGAACGTCTTCGGGTTGTTCTGATGACGGAAGCGGCGCGCGATCCGCTGGCGGACGCCTTCGCCGCGTACCAGCGCGGCGACGCCGCCCATTGCGTCAGCACGCTCGAAGCCCATCGGGATGCCTGGACCAGCCGGCCGGATGGCTGGCTCATCCGTGGCGCCGCCGCCCGTGCTCTCGGTCGTCTCGCGGAGGCGGAGGCCGCCTACCTGCAAGCCATCGCGCTCCTGCCCGGCTACCCGGAGGCGTGGCAGAACCTCGGCAACCTGTACGCAACCTGCGGTCGGCATGGCGCCGCTGTCGAGGCGTACGGCAAGGCGCTCGACGGTCGTGAAGACCTCATTGCCCGCGCTCAGCTCCTCACGTCCCAGGCCGGCAGCGCGTTCAGCGCCGGGCTGATCGACATCGCCATGCGTGCGCTGGAGGAAGCCGCTACCGCGGCGCCGGATCTCGGGGCGGTCCACAACCAGCGCGGCAAGGTGTACTGGGAACTCGGCCATACGGACCGCGCGATAGATGCGTTCCGGCGGGCTGCAGCCTGTGATCCGACGGAGCCGCTCTACGCGACCAACTACCTTCTGGTGAGCCAGTTCTCCGAACGCATGGACGAAGCCGACCTCGCTGCCCTGGCCTCGGCTGCAGCAGCAAGGATCGTCCAGAGCGTGCCCGACGCGCTCCGCGCCAGCTTTCGCGGGCCGGCGAGGAGTCCGGGCGAACGGGTTCGGATCGCCTACCTGTCGTCGGACTTCCGCGCGAGCGCGCCCGGGTTCTTCATCCAGAGCATTCTCGAAGGTCACGACCGGACCCGGTTCGAGGTCTGGGCGCTGACGACATCCGGGGTGAAGGACGCGCTGACGGCAAAGATGCAGGGGTGCGTGGACCATTGGGTGGATGTCTCGGCGCTCGGTCCCGGTCCGCTCACGCAGTGGATCCGGGAGCAGCAGATCCACGTTCTCGTCGACCTCAACGGCTACACCGGCGGCCACCGGCTCGCGGTCTTCGCGGCTCGGGCGGCCCCGGTACAGGCGACCTGGCTGGGCTACGAAGGGTCCACCCAGTTGCCCGGCATGGACGTCTTTCTCGGTGACCCGTTCGTCTCACCCCCTGAGAATCATGGGAGTTACAGCGAGCGTGTACTCACCCTTCCCTTCGACTTCGCCTGCTACTCGCCGCCCGACTTCGCGCCGGCGGTCGCGCCGAGTCCGGCCTTGCGCAACGGCTACGTGACCTTCGGGTCGTTCAACAAGCTGGCCAAGCTCGGTCCGGTGACCCTGACCCTGTGGGCGCGCATCCTGTCCGCCGTGCCGGACTCCCGGCTGCTCATCAAGTGGCGGCATGCCGAGCATCCGGTCGCCAGGAACCGGATCCTCGGGGCGCTTGCGGACCAGGGGATCGACGGGTCGCGGGTGGCGTTCCGGGATTCGTCGCCGCATCCGGCGATGCTCGGGGAGTATGGGGACGTCGACATCGCCCTCGACCCGATGCCTTTCTCCGGCGGTGCGACGACCTGTGATGCGCTCTGGATGGGGGTCCCGGTGATCACCCGGGTCGGCCGGCGGTTCGCGTCGAACCACACGGTGAGTCATCTTCGGGCCGCCGGTCTCGCGGAGCTGGTGGCCGGGGACGACGACCAGTACGTTGCGATCGCGTCCGGACTTGCCCGCGACATCCCGGCCCTCGACCGTCTGCGCCAGTCTCTCCGGGAGCAGGTTCGCCACTCCCCGCTCTGCCAGCCGCGCCTGTTCATGCGGCCCGTCGAACGCCATTTCGAGCGTCTGCTCGACGAGGTCTCCCGCCCCTGAGCTTGTGCATATGGCGGTGAATCTCACGGATCGTCAAGATTCGTCCCATCGAGATTCAACTAGCGGGGATTTCGAGCCGCACGACGCGGACGATGTGGAGACCTGGAAGTGAACAAGCGGCGAGATAGCCGCGCTTCAGAGACAACCCCGGGCGCCGGCCGACAGGCCGGGACGGTTCCGGGGAGAGACGGGCGAGGGGTGGGGCAACCAGACGTTGCTCTGCCACCTCGCCCTTATCGTTGGTGCGCCCGGTTGGTCGGGCGGGGTATGCCGGAAGGGCGTGTCGGAATCAGCTACGGCCGCCGAGGACCCGACGGGCAGTCTCGAGCAGGCTGATGACGCGGGCCGGTCGGGCTGCGCTGGGCTCCGGAGCGGCCGGTTCGGGGGTTTCCGACGAGGGTTCGTTGGAGGCTTCACGCGCCGGTGTCTGGGGCAACACGAGCGGCGGAAACTCCGGATTTCCCTTCACCAGACCCGAGCCCACGGGTTCGAGATCGATCGAGGAAACTTCAGGCAGGGCCGGCGCGGGATCCCGCGGGGAGGCGGCGAGCGGTGTGCTGCGCATCCGGTCGATCGTGGCGGAGATGTCGAACGGACGGTCCTGCGTGGAGGTGGCGTCCGGGGTGACGGGATAGTTGTCAGTGGTAAGCCGGAGCCCGCTGGCCTTGGCGGCGGCGAGCCGCTTTTCCAGGACCTCGAACGGGACCTGCGCGAAGGTCACCGGCTCCTCGACCTTCGCTGGCGCTGCGGGTGCCACCGGCTGGGTCGCCTCGCCTTCGGCGGCTGCGACCTCCAGGGTGTACGGCCCGATCTGGATGCGATCGCCGGGGCGGATGGTCATGTCGCGCTGGAAACCCACGCCGTGACCGTTGACGTAGACCGGCAGAAACGAGCCCTGATCGCGGATCTTGAAGACATTTCCCTGGCAGGACACCACCGCGTGCACGCGGGACACCCGCCGGCTCTGGTCCGGGATCACCAGGGTGCTGTCGGAGCGGCGGCCGATGGTGCCGCCCTTCTCGTCGAAGGTGACGGACTTGGATTCGACGGCTCGCTCGGCGACCGCGACGATTCGGATCGTGATGGTCATGGTCTCTCTCCGTAGGTTCCGGTCTGACGGCAACCACGGCGCGTGGAAAAACGCCTGATCGCTCGCACGACCCGTGCCCGAACCAGCTTGTTATGGCTT
>CAZEDA010000244.1:4054-5804 GCA_964510915.1 uncultured Rhodocyclaceae bacterium
AGCCTTCCCTACAGCCAGAGCATCATGCCCATCTCGTGCGGGTGGGTCAGGAGCGCGTTGTGCGGGTACAGGCACACCCGGTACTCGAGCTTGCCGCACATCTCGGGGGTGAGCTCCAGCACATAGCGGTGTTCCCCTTCCGGCGTCCGCGTGCCGTCGAACTCGAAGCGAAAACGCTCCTTCAGCTGCTGGCTTTCGAGGGTGGTGGCGCGGCGCAGGATCATCTCCAGCACGACGTCGCCCGGCTGCAGCCCGTCCAGCTGCACGGCGACCTCGAACCGCACGGCATCCCCGAAGGCGATCCGCTTGGGCGCGGAATCCAGCCGGCGGATGCTGACCTTCGGCCAGGACGACCGCACATGTTCCTTCCAGCGGGCGATGGCGCTGGCGTTGCTGAACCCGCTCTCCGAGTACCGCCGCCACTGGCGGGTGGCCGGCAGATAGAACTTGGCGAGGTACTCGTTGACCATCCGCGCGGAGTTGAAGCGCGGCAGCAGGGTCGCGATGGAATGCTTGGCCATGCGCACCCACTCCTGCGAGTAGCCCATCTCCGAGCGGGTGTAGTAGGCGGGGATCACGTGGTCCTGCATCAGCTCGTAGAGCGTGTTGGACTCCTCGACGTTGCGCCGATGGTCGTCGAGGTGCTCGGCCACCGGCTTGATGGCCCAGCCGTTGCGCCCGTCGTAGCCCTCGCCCCACCAGCCGTCGCTCACGGACAGGTTGATCACGCCGTTGATGCCGGCCTTCATGCCGGAGGTGCCGCTCGCCTCGAGCGGGTACACCGGGTTGTTGAGCCACACGTCCACGCCGGACACCAGACGCCGGGCGAGGCGAAGGTCGTAGTTCTCGACGAACAGGATGCGGCCTTCGAACTCCGGCGTCCTCGCGATCTGCGTGAGACGGCGGATGAGATCCTGCCCGGGAACGTCCGCCGGGTGGGCCTTGCCCGCGAAGATGAACAGTACGGGCCGGGAATCATTGCAGACGATGGACCGCAGCCAGTCGAGGTTCTGCAGCAACAGCGTCGCGCGCTTGTAGGTGGCGAACCGCCGCGCGAAGCCGATGGTGAGGACATTCGGGTTGTCGGGGTCCGTGAGCTTCAGCAGACGGTCGAGGTGCGCCTCCGATCCGTGATTGCGGAAGTGCTGCGTGGTCACGCGGTGACGCACGAGGTGCAGCATCTGCGCCTTGAGGGACTGGCGCACGCTCCAGAACAGATGATCCGGAATGGCCTCGACGTTGCGCCAGAACCCGGGGTCCGTCATGTGGTGCGTCCAGTCGAACCCGAGGTAGCGGTCGAAGAGATCCCCCCATTCCTGCGCGAGGAACGTCGGCACGTGCACGCCGTTCGTGACGTAGTCGATGGGGTTGTCCTCGGGGGCGATCTGCGGCCACATGCTCGACAGGATGCGCGACGACACATCGCCGTGGATTCGGGACACGCCGTTGTGGAAGCGCGAACCGCGTACCGCGAGGGCCGTCATGTTGAACTCGTGACCGCCCTCGGTGCGGCCCAGCGCGAGGAACTGTTCGCGGCTCAGCGAGAGTTCGTTCGAGAACTTGGCGAAGTACTCCGCGATCATGTCTTCCGCGAAGTGATCGTGCCCGGCAGGCACCGGCGTGTGTGTGGTGAACACGGTGTTGGCCGCGACGGCTTCCATGGCGGTGGCGAAGTCCCGTCCGCCCACCACCATCTCGCGCATGCGCTCCAGCACGAGGAACGCCGCGTGGCCCTCGTTGATGTGCCACA
>CAZEDA010000245.1:0-5799 GCA_964510915.1 uncultured Rhodocyclaceae bacterium
AGGGAGGCATGTTGTAGTGGAGCATGAAGCGCTCGGTGTACTCGCCCTGCAGCGCATCGATGATCTGTTCGTCGCGGGCGGTACCCAGCGTGGCCACGACGAGCGCCTGGGTCTCGCCGCGCGTGAACAGCGCGGAACCGTGCGTGCGGGGCAGCAGACCGGTGCGGATGGTGATCGGACGTACGGTGCGGGTGTCGCGGCCGTCGATGCGGGGCTCGCCATCGAGGATCTGGCTGCGGACGATCTTGGCTTCGAGATCGCTGAAGAGATTCTTGACCGTGCGCTCGTCCGGCGCGCCGGCGGAACCGTCACACACGGCGGCAAGAACGCGGTCGGCGAGTTCGTCCACACGCTGCGAGCGGGCCTGCTTCTGCTTGATGCGATAGGCCTCGCGCAGATCGGCCTCGACGAGGCTGGACACGCGGGACACCAGCGCTTCGTCGCGGGCGGGCGGCGCCCAGTCCCACAGCGGCTTGCCGGCCTGCTCCACGAGTTCGTGGATCGCGTTGATGACGGCCTGCATCTCGGTATGGCCGTAGACCACGGCGCCGAGCATCACGTCTTCGGACAGTTCCATCGCTTCCGATTCCACCATCAGCACGGCGGACTGCGTGCCGGCGACGACGAGGTTCAGCTGCGTGGACTTGAGTTCGGTGGCGGTCGGGTTCAGCACGTACTGGCCGTTGATGTAACCGACGCGCGCGGCGCCGATGGGGCCGCTGAAGGGAATGCCGGACAGGGCCAGGGCGGCGGATGCGCCGATCATGGCGGGGATGTCGGCATCGACTTCGGGATTCGACGACATCACCGTCGCGATCACCTGGACTTCGTTGTAGAAGCCTTCGGGGAAGAGCGGACGGATCGGGCGGTCGATGAGGCGGGAGGTCAGCGTTTCCTTCTCGGAAGGACGTCCTTCGCGCTTGAAGAAGCCGCCGGGGATCTTGCCCGCGGCGTAGGTGCGTTCCTGGTAGTCCACCGTCAGCGGGAAGAAGTCCTGTCCGGGGGCAGCGGTCTTCTTGCCGACTGCAGTCACCAGCACCACGGTGTCATCGAGGTTGACCAACACGGCACCGCTTGCCTGCCGGGCGATCTCCCCGGTCTCCAGCGTCAGCGTGTGACGGCCGTACTGAAGCGTCTTTCGAGTGATGTTCAAGGTTGTTTGCCTTTCGAGATTGGAGCTGCGTTGTCCGTCGCGTTCATCGATCACACGCTCGTGAGAACGACAACGGCTGGCACAGGGCCAGCCGCTTCGCAGGGAACCGACGGAGGGAGGTGTCGTCCACTCGGGCGGACGAGCTCAGGAGAGGGCTGACGGTCGGTCCCGTGAACCTTACTTGCGCAGCCCGAGACGCTCGATCAGCTTGCGGTAGCCGTCGACGTCACGACCGCGCAGGTAATCGAGGAGCTTGCGGCGGCGGCTCACCATCTTCAGCAGCCCGCGGCGCGAATGGTGGTCCTTGATGTTCTTCTTGAAATGATCGGTGAGCCCGTTGATACGGGCTGTGAGCAGCGCCACCTGCACTTCGGGGGACCCGGTATCGCCCTTGGCGCGCTGGAAATCGCCCACCAGTTGGGCTTTCGCGGCAGTCGTAACGGCCATTGCTGTCATCTCTCCTTTTGAGAAGCGCGAGATTGTATCTGTGAATCCACAATAATCCAAGCGAATTTAGCGAGTTAGCCCAGCCCGACGGCATGGCGCCGAATCCGGGCGGATCTGCGTTGCGCGCAGCCTCGCGCAGTGCGGAATCAACGGCTTGGAACGGACCGTCACTGTTCGCCGTCCGGCCCGGCACCGGCAGCGTCGCCACCGCTCATCAGCCGGACCGGCCGAAGGTGGCCGGTTCCGTCCGATTCCCCCACGCCCAGGAAGTGTTCCCCGGGACCGAAGACCCGGTAGCGCCCCGAGCTCACCCGGGCATTGATCTCCGCCGTGCGACCGAAGCCGAGATCCCGCGCAGGTCCTTCGGGCAGGTTGAGCACTGGCAGCCGGTAGGGCAGACAGCCGGGCGGCAGAAGCCGCGCAGCACGCTCCTCGTCAGCCATCGCACCGAGCTGCTCGGGTGTCCTGGCCTCTGCGATATCGAAGGGCCCGGACCCGGTTCGCCGCAGCCGCACCAGGTGCCCGGCCGAACCCAGGAAACGGGCGATGTCTTCGCCGAGCGTCCGGATGTAGGTACCGCTGCCGCATTCGACCTCGAAGGCGATGCGATCGGGGGCTTCCCACACGAGCATCAGGCGATGAATGACGACCTCGCGCTCCGCGATCTCGACTTCCTGCCCCTTGCGGGCCAGCTTGTAGAGCGGCTGCCCCTGCACCTTGAGCGCGCTGTAGATGGGCGGGGTCTGCCGGATGGTGCCGGTGAAGGCGCGCTCCGCGGGGGCAAGATCCAGGAGCGACTCGGGCACGGGAGCGGTTTCGACAACCTCGCCTTCCACGTCACCGGTAGCGGTCCTGGTTCCGAGCTGTATGGCACCGATGTATCGCTTGTGACTCTCGAGGAGATAGCCGGAGAACTTCGTGGCCTCCCCGAAGCAGACCACCAGGAGCCCCGTGGCGAGCGGATCGAGCGTGCCGGCGTGTCCGGCCTTGCGCGCACGGTAGAGGCGCCGTACGCCCTGCAGGGCGCCGTTGGAGCTCAGTTCGAGGGGCTTGTCGACGAGCACCACGCCCGTCACGTCGGTCCAGACGACCTTGGGGCGCGGAGCGCCCGTTTCCGGCGAGGCCAAATGCGGAACGGCCGATCAGTCCCGCGGCTTCTCTTCGCGCACGACCTCGTCGATCAGGTGCGAGAGATGGGCGCCACGGGCGACGGACTCGTCGTAGACGAAATGCAGTTCGGGCGTGATGCGGGTGCGCATCTCCCGGGCAAGCTGTGAACGCAGAAAGCCGCTGGCGCGCTTCAGCGTCGCAGCGGTCTCCTCGATGGTCTCCGCGTTACCCAGCACCGTGAAGAACACCTTGGCGTGGGTGAGATCGGGGCTCAGCTCCACCCCCGTGATGGTGGTGATGCCGAGCCGCCGGTCCTTCAGTTCGAGGCGCAGGATCTCGGACAGATCGCGCTGGATCTGGTCCGCCAGACGTGTCGACCGCCCGCCTTCGCTCTTGCGCGCCACTCCCCGGGCCCTACAGCGAACGGGCCACTTCGACGATCTCGTAGGTCTCGACCTGATCGCCCACGCGGATGTCATCGAAGTTCTTGATGGACAGGCCGCACTCGAAACCGGCCTTCACTTCCCGCGCGTCGTCCTTGAAACGCTTGAGCGAATCGAGCTCGCCCGTGTGGATCACGACGTTGTCGCGGAGGATGCGAACGAGCGAGTTGCGGCGCACGAACCCTTCCAGCACATAGCAGCCGGCCACCGAGCCCACGCGCGAGATGCGGAAGACCTGACGGATATCCACGAGACCGGTGATGTTCTCCTTGCGTTCCGGCGCCAGCATGCCGGAGAGCGCGAGCTTCACCTCGTCGACCGCTTCGTAGATCACGTTGTAGTAGCGCACGTCGATGCCGTGCGCCGCCACGAGCTTCTTGGCGGTCGCATCGGCGCGGGTGTTGAAGCCGATGATCACCGCGTTCGAAGCCAGCGCGAGGTTCACATCGGATTCGGTGATGGCACCCACGCCGCTGTGGACGATGTTGACCTTGACCTCTTCGGTCGACAGCTTCTCGAGGGCGTTCTGCAGCGCTTCGTACGAGCCCTGCACGTCGGCCTTGACGATGAGGGACAGCGACTTGATCGCGCCCGCCGCCATCTGGTCGAACATGTTGTCGAGCTTGGCGGCCTGCTGACGGGCGAGCTTGACGTCGCGGTACTTGCCCTGCCGGAACAGCGCGACTTCGCGAGCCTTGCGCTCGTCGGCGACGACCAGCACTTCCTCGCCTGCCATCGGCACATCCGACAGGCCGAGAATCTCGACCGGGATCGAGGGACCGGCGCTCTGCACCGTGTGCCCTGCCTCGTCGACGACCGCCCGCACCTTGCCGAACACGGCACCGGCCAGGACCATGTCGCCGCGATGGAGCGTTCCGGACTGCACGAGGATGGTCGCCACCGGACCGCGCCCCTTGTCGAGACGCGCTTCGATGACGATGCCCTTGGCAGGAGCGGCCTTCGGCGCCTTCAGTTCCAGCACTTCGGCCTGCAGCAGAATGCTCTCGAGCAGGTTGTCCACGCCCTGCCCCGTCTTCGCGGAGACTTCCACGAACATGGTGTCGCCACCCCAGTCTTCCGGGACGACGCCATGCGTCACGAGTTCCTGCCGGACGCGCTCGGGATTGGCTTCAGGCTTGTCGATCTTGTTCATCGCGACCACGATCGGCACCTTTGCGGCCTTGGCGTGGTGGATGGCTTCGATCGTCTGGGGCATCACGCCGTCGTCGGCGGCCACCACCAGAATGACCAGATCGGTCACCTTGGCGCCGCGGGCACGCATGGCGGTGAATGCCTCGTGACCCGGGGTATCCAGGAAGGTGACCGTACCGCGCGGGGTGTCCACGTGGTATGCCCCGATGTGCTGCGTGATGCCGCCGGCTTCGCCGCTCGCCACACGGGTACGGCGGATGTAGTCGAGGAGCGAGGTCTTGCCGTGGTCAACGTGGCCCATCACCGTCACGACGGGAGCACGGTGCTCGGCGACAGCCTCGCCACGCGCGGACGGATCCTGCAGGTCGGCCTCGGGGTCGTCGAGCTTCGCCGCCTTCGGAACGTGCCCGAGTTCCGCCACGAGAATCATCGCGGTCTCCTGGTCCAGCACCTGATTGATGGTGACCATCGATCCCATCTTCATGAGCGCCTTGATGACCTCGGCGGCCTTCACGGACATCTTCTGGGCGAGGTTCGCCACCGTGATGGTTTCCGGCACCATCACTTCCTTCACGACCGGTTCCGTCGGGGCGGAGAACTGGTGCGCCTGTCCGGAATCGCCATGACGACCGCCACGGGCGTGTCCCTTCGCGCGCCAGCCATCGGCACCGCCGCCGGAATCGCCGCGTGTCTTCAGCGTCCGACGACCGCGATTGGCGTCATCACGCCAGGCGCCGGGAGCGTCCTTGCCGGGCGGCTTCTTGACAGCCTTCTTGGCGTCCGCCGCCTTCTCGGCGTCCGTCTTGACCACCGGACGATGCAGCGTTGCCGGAGCCGCAGGCGCCGCGGGCGTGGTGCCCGTTGCGACCGGCGCCGCGGTCTCCGTCGGCGCTTCGGCCACGGGGGCCGCCACCTCGGCCTTCGCTTCGACGACCGGCGGCGCTTCCTCCACCACAGGAGCGGGCTCGTTCTTGCGGCGGCGCTCTTCTTCCTTGCGCTTGATCTCTTCGGCCTGACGCGACATCAGCTCGCGGGCCTTGGCATCCTCGGCTTCGCGAATCGCCATCTGGGCGGCGTCGATGATCGGGGCCAAAGGAGGAGACGGAGACGGAGGCGGCGGAGGCGGCGGGGCGACGGCAACGACTTCCGGCGCGACTTCGACTTCGGCCTCGGGGCTCCCGGCGTCGCGCTTGATGAAGGTACGCTTCTTCCGGACCTCGACCTGGATGGTACGGGCGCGACCCGTAGCGTCGGCGGCCTTGATCTCGGTCTTCTGGGTGCGGGTGAGCGTGATCTTCTTGCGTGGTTCCGCGTCGCTACCGTGGACACGATGCAGGTACTCGAGCAACTGGCTCTTGTCCTGCTCGCTCAGGCTGTCGGTGAGATCCGACTTGGCGAGACCGGCGGAGCGAAGCTGCTCCAGCAGCCGCGCGGGCTCAACCTTCAGTTCGGTGGCGAATTGCGAAACGGTCATCTGGGCCATAAGGCGTTTCC
>CAZEDA010000246.1:0-5798 GCA_964510915.1 uncultured Rhodocyclaceae bacterium
GCTCGAAGTTGCGGGCGTAGTAGGTGCCTTCCTGGAACGCGTTGGCGGCGCGCAGGGTGATTTCCTGCGCGTGCGACAGGCAGGCCGAGAGCGCCAATGCGGCTGCGCCCAGGCGCGCCATCCAGCGGGAGAAAGTCATGAACCGTTCCTCGACGAATTCGTGGGGGGAGCCAGCTAACGCGGCGGCCGGGCGAGCCCGAAGTGATCGAGCATCGCCAGAGTCCGGGCCAGGACGTCCTTGCGGTACGCCGGCAGGTCGCGCCCGCCATATTCGAAGAAACCGGCCCCTTCGCGCAAGCCGTTGCGCCCTTCGCGCATGAACCGGTCGACGATGCCGGGCAGCGCGTAGCGCTCGGCGGACACCGTTCCGGCCAGATATCGGCTCGCGTGGTAGAGGATGTCGTTGCCGCCGTAGTCGATGAACTCCAGCACCCCGATGGACGCGAAACGCAGCCCCAGTCCGTAGCGGGTAGCCTTGTCGATCTCCTCCGCGCTGGCGACGCCCTCCTCCACCATGCGGGCCGCCTCGTTCATGATGAGCGCCTGCAGCCGCGGCACGATGTAACCCGGCGCCGGCCCGCAGACCACAGGGACCTTGCCGATGGATTCCAGCAGGCTCTTCAGCCGGTCCACCACCGCCGGCGCGGTGCCAGGGTGGGTGCTGATCTCCACCAGCGGAATCACGTAGGCCGGATTGAGCCAGTGAGCATTCAGCAGCCGCTCGGGATGGGTGACCATCGCGGCGAGTTCCGTCACGAGGATGGTCGAGGTGGTCGACGCGAGAGTCGCCTCCGGCGACACGTGCTCGCACACCCGCGTGAACGCGTCGCGCTTGGCCGCGATGGTCTCGGGAACGCCTTCGAACACCAGCGTGGCCTCCCGCAGCACGGCGGGAGCTTCGACCTCGCCGGCGACACGGATGCGGGCCAGCACGCGGTCTACATCGGCCGCGCCCATCGCACCCAGCTCGGCCAGGCCCAGGAGACTCGCCTTCACGTCTGCCATCGCCTCGGCGGCGAGCCGGGCGAAGTCCTCCGGCGGCCTCGCCTTGAAGTCGAGCAGCGTGACCGGATGTCCGGCATAGGCGAACGCGAGGGCGATCCCGCGGCCCATCCGCCCGGCACCGAGGGCGACGATCGATTCCGGCTGCGGCATCAGCGCTCACCCTCCTGGAGCCGCTGCGCGAGCGCTTCGCGGCTCAGGGACGCGAGCCCCATGGCCTCCAGGGTGCGTGGGCCCTGGCGGAGATCGCGGCCCAGGAATCCGCCGGTGATCGCCAGCAGGCCATGGGCGATCGGCGCGTCGCATCCCGCCCAGCGCGCAACGGACGCCAGGAAAGCCAATCCGAGGACGATGTCCTCCGTGACGTACCGATGGCTGTGGAGGTCGATGTGCTCCCGCCAGTCGCCGGAGTCGACGAGGCGCTTGTGCGCGTCGCCGTACATCCAGCGATCGCTCGTGTAGTGGTCGGCCAGCGGAAAGTGCGGCGCGCCATAGCCGAGAGCCTCGCGGACGGCGATGCGCTCGGCGTCCAGACGGTCGGTCACCGCGCGCACGACGGGCTGAGTGCCCTCGTTATGGATGTCCCACCGTTCGAAGCCCTGGAGCGGCGCAGCGTTCATCACGACGAGCGGCGGGTGGATGATCGGCCCGGCGTTCATGAGCGCGCCCGACAGCGCATCCCCGCAAGGGAGGACGGAAGGGTAGGCCTGAGCGATGCACGCGAGCGCTTCGTCCGAACGGTTCGCGGGATACACGCCCGTCGGCAGGCGCACCGCGCGGATCGTGATGGCGACCTCGTCGGGCCCGTGCTTGCGGGCGAGGTAGGGCAGCGTGCCGGTTTCCGCCCAGGTGACCCGGGCGCGGCTGCCCGCCGCCCGCACGACGCGATCCATGACCACCGATCCGAAGGTGCCCGGCGGCAGGAACACCACCTGCCCGTCGGACAGGTGCGGCGCCATGGCGCGCGCGATGTCCTCCTGAGCGATAGCCGGCGACGGAATCAGGATGAGCGACGCGCCCCGCACGGCTTCGCCGATGTCGGCCGTGACGCACGCAATGGGCACACTGCGGGTTCCTGCGATGTCCTTCAGCCGGATCTCGCGACGCTCCGAGATGGCGGCAAGCGCCGCGGCATCCCGGCGCCAGAGCCGGACTTCATGGTTCTGTTCCGACAGATCCGCCGCCGCGGCATAACACCCGTGACCGCCGCCCAGCACGGCTATGCGCATGTTCCGATCTCCGTTCGATTTCACCAGGGAAGCTCCGCACGACCGGCGCGGATCTCCCCTGCCTTATGCCGTCGACTCATCGGTCTGTCAAAGGAAACGCGCCGGAGTGCCCGGGTGGTGCGGACCTGCCCCGGGATCAGACGACCCGGACCCGGACATAGCGCAGTTCGCTGCCGAGCAGATAGCCTTCGGCTTCCACCTCGGCACCGGCCTCTGCGGGGAGCGCAGCGCGTTCGAAGGGGTTGGCGCCGAGCGGTGAAAGGCTGAGACGACCGTGCTCGGGACTGTCGAGGACCCAGGATTCATGCTCGCTGGCCGTCCCGCGCTGGACCACGGCATGGGTCAGCCGGCCGCGAAGCAGCACGAGTTCGCGCTCGCCGCCGGAAGCACCGGTTCGGGATCTGGTTCTGGACATCGGGCCCACGGCACCGCCCTGCACAGGAAAGCTCTGATTGCGTAGTGCAGCCGCACCACGCAATCAGAGCGTTCCCAGGCGATACCGCCTATGCGCTGTGGAGCAGCCGGGAGCGTAGCACGTTGCCTCCGGCATCCGCCTCGACGGTGAGCAGGCGCACGTGGGGGCGCCCGTCGACGATCTTGCGACCGGTCCAGGTGTACTCGATCGATTCCGCGAGCTGTCTTGTCGTGCCCACGGCGCTCGCGAGACCTCGCGTCGCCACCGCCCGCGCCGCGACCGGTGCGGACACCAGTTTGCTGGCCCGTGCCCGTGCGGGTTCGAGAAACTGCTGGTCCGTCTTTTCCAGCATGCCGGCAACGGCAGCGAAGATCTTCTTCGCCGTCGCTGCCGTCGGCGCCCGGGCCGAGACGCGCTCGGGCAGTTCCCGTGTGACCTGGGCGGCGAGTGCGGCCCGGGCGATGCGGCGTTCCCCGCGCTGTGCGGTTTCCACGGCAGCTGCCGCGCTGCGCGTGCGCACGGCCGGCGCGGGCGAAACCACCGGATGCAGGGACGGATCCCCCAGCAGCACGAACTCGATCATCGTCTTCTCGTCGGCCGTGTCGAGGCGCTGGCCCTGCCCGGTGACGTACTGCACGTAGTCCTGCTTGGATTCCATCATGGCCCGGCCGAGCGAGGCACCCGCGAGAGCCTTCTTGAGATACGCCGCGACGATCCAGTCGGCGCACATCATGATCTGCGGTCCGACCCAGGCGATCTCCGTCGCCCCCATGAACCCGACGGCACCGCCGCGCAGGTACGTCATGGAGATGGGCAGCGCCCCGGCGGGACGCGCCGCGGGGTCGGACGGCGAGTACACCTGAGCCCCGTAGCAGCACATCGCGGCGGGCAGCGTACCGGGCACGACCTGTCCGGCGAGCGTGCCGCTGAAGAGGATCTCCGGATAGCTGTTGCCCTTCTGCCCGTAGAAGTTGGCGTCGATCTGCGACCCGTGGCACTTGGTGAAATGCAGCGTCCGGGCGAGACGTCCGCGCGCGGTGGCGGTCGCATCGATGGTGGGCGGCGAGATCATGAGGTCAGCCGTGGGCAGGCCCAGGTAGCGCATCGTGGCGAGCCCGGCGCTCTTCCACGCGTCGCAGCAGGTGGCGTACGCGGTGCCATAGAAGGTCGCGGGTTTCGGCGTCCATGCCGTCGCAGTCTTGAGCGGGGTGATGAGCCACAGGGGATCGGCGTTGGCCGCACCGGGGAGGTCCGGAATGCGCCCGACGACGCGATCCGGGATCAGATAGCTCTTGATGGCGCCCGCCCGGTAGGCGCGGGACGACGCGTAGGGGTTGTCCGTCGCGACCGTGAGGTCCGTGTCGCCCGCGGGATCGTGACTCGGATTCTTCACGCGGAAGTACGGGATCACGTCCTCGCCGCCGAAAATCACGATGTACTCGGGCGCGAGCTTCTTCGCCAGCGCATCGATGGCGCGCTTCGCCTTCTGGGCCGATACCTTGCCCTTGATCGGCGCGACGCCCTGGGCCGTCATGGCCGCGGAATCGTCGAGCGCCACGTGAACGGTGCGTATGCCGCGGGCGAGGTCTGCCTTGATCCAGGCCGCCACGGCCGCGTCGATCTTCGCGAGGGCAGCCGGGCTGTACTTGGCGACGAGTGCGGAACGGACGGTGACGCTGAGCTTGATGCTGGGCATGGCGCGATCTCCTCCTGCGGGGTCGTCAGCGCCGGCCACGAAAGCCGCGCATGACATTCGATTCGAATACCTTACCGCAGCGGGGCCTTTGCGGGAATCGGCGAAAATGCATAAGCCTCTGCCCCATTGACCTGCCACCCGTGGCGGCCGTACCTTCGGGATGAATCGAGTGCCCCGCCCGCGTGATGCCCCCTTCCCTGCTTCCCTTCGATCAGCTCGTCCAGCCCGACCGCGTGCATCGCGATCTGTACCTGCGGCCGGATGTCTTTCGCGCAGAGATGGACCGGCTCTGGTCGCGCACGTGGATCTTCGCCGGGCACGAAAGCCAGATTCCGGCGGCGGGCGATTTCGTCACGGTGGACCTCGCGACGCAGCCATGCCTGCTGGTCCGCCACGAGGACGGCTCCGTCCGCGTGCTGCGCAACCGCTGCGCGCACAAGGGTGCACGAGTCGTATCCGCACCAAGCGGCAACACCGGCGGCTTCTTCCGCTGCCCCTACCACGCCTGGTCGTACCGCACGGACGGCTCGCTGCTGGCCATCCCCCGGCGCAGCGGCTACGAGGGCACTCGCCTGCACGACTGCCCGGCAGGTGCCGGGCTCGTGCCGGCCGCCGCTGTCGAGAGCTATCGCGGGTTCGTCTTCGCCCGGCTCACCGGCGAAGGCCCATCGCTGCAGGATCATCTCGGGCCGATGACCGCAGTCATCGACAACCTCCTCGACCGCTCGCCCACGGGCGAGATCGAAGTGGCCGGCGGGTGTCTGCGGACCGTCGTGCGCGCGAACTGGAAGATCTACCTCGAGAACATCAACGACACCATGCACGCGGTGACAGCGCACGAATCCGCGTCATCGGCTGCCGAAGCGGTGTGGGCCCGCGAACCGGCCGGCACGCCGAAGCCGCTTGCCATGCAGCAGCTGCTCCCGTTCGGTTCCGGGTACGAGTTCTTCCAGAAGATGGGCGGGCGCACGCTGCCCAACGGACACACCCTGCTCGGCACGGCGTTCAGTCTGCATTCCGCCTACGCGGGCATGCCCGATTACGTGAGCGCGCTGGTCGCGCGGCACGGCGAAACCCGCACCGAAGCGATCCTCGCCTTCTCGCCGCAGAACGCCGTCGTGTATCCGAGCCTCTCGCTCAAGACCGCGCCGCAGGCCATGCGCGTAATCCGCCCGGTCGCCGCCGACCGCACGCTCGTGGAAGCGTGGTCGTTCCGCGCCCGGGGCGCGCCCGACGAACTGCTCGCTCGCGGTGCGCTCTACAACCGGCTGGTGTTCTCACCGCTGTCGGTGGTGGCGCACGACGACCTGCACGTCTTCGAGACGATCCACCTGGGACTCACCACGCAGGCCAATCCGTGGGTCAGCCTGCATCGCGAATGCACTTCCGGGGAAGACGAGCCGGGCAACGAGGACGTTGCCGGCACCAGCGAAGCGCTGATGCGGCATCAGTACCG
>CAZEDA010000247.1:0-3058 GCA_964510915.1 uncultured Rhodocyclaceae bacterium
CGAAGAAGAGCGCCCGGCCGAGTTCGACCCGGGCTGGTGTCAGCGGGTAAGCGGCCGTGGCGGCATCCTTCGGCAGAGGCTGGAATACGGCACGGGCACGCTCCAGCAGCGACTGGTCGCCGTCACCGGCCGAGACCACGGGCGCGAGAGCCGTGGCAGCGAGAACGGCCGCCACACTGGCAGCCGAAAAGAGAGTCCAACGGGTCATGAGAAGCCTCCGAAACCGGTCACATCAGGGAATGGGGAGTGTGCATCGGCCCGCCGGATTCGCAAAGTCTGGCGAAGGAAAAAACCCGCTCCCCCGTAGCGGAGGAAGTGATCTCCCCGGCAAAGCCCCAAAAAAAAAGCCGCCCGAAGGCGGCTTTTCCTGAAACAACTTTGTCGCGAGGGAGAATCAGGCCTTGCGAACACGGCGGGACAGGGCGCCGGCGCCGACAGCCATCGCACCGAGAAGGGCGAGCGTGCCGGGTTCCGGAACCTGGGTCGGCGAATACGAGTACTCGACGGAGGCGCCGCAGGCAGCCTGCGTTTGCTGAGAAGACACAACGTTGCCGCCGCCGCCCACGATGTTGATGCCGCTCAGGGATTCGCAGGTCACGCTGAAAGTGCCCGGGCCCGTGAAGGCGGCAAGAATCGCATCGCCAGCGCCGGCCGAGAAGCTTGCGGAGTCACTATCGGTGATGGGACCGAAGGACTGGGAACCGCCGGTGGGCAGGGAGATAAAGCCACCGCTGTTGGCCTCCATGGACAGGGAGATCGCGGAAAGGATGGCGCCGATGGCGAGGTCATTGCTCGAGAAGAACAGGTCGACGCTGCTGGTGGCGCGAACACGCTGGTCCTGGGCCGCATTGTTGGTCAGGGTGATCGTGGTGATGGCCTGACCATTCCAGTTCAGGAAGACGCCAGTCAGCGTGCCGAGCGAACTGTCGAACTTGTCGAGGAAACCGGTCTGGTTGATTTCCGTGGTCTCCAGCGAATTGCTGAAGGAGGAGGCGGCATTTGCAGCCCCGGAGATCGAGCACGCGGCGAGCACGGCAGCGGCAAGGAACTTTTTCATCGAATTACCTTTTTCGTTTCTGGGAGTAGCTGATTCGTAGCACCTTCCGCTCGACTCGGCACCGACTCGTGCATCGCGGGAAGTCACCCGTCGGAATCTTTGCGGAAATCAGTTAGCAATGAGCGCACCAGGCGTTCAAGTATATGTTTTGTATCAACTTATAAACCTGGATTCCGAATCGACTTCCCGGATGTAAGGATTATCGACGATAAGGTCAGCGGGTCAGCCGCAGATAAAGCCCGGGAAGCTTCTCCGGCAGCCGGTCGATGTGGTCCACGACAGTGTAGTTCCGGGCGCCGAATATCCGGGAGACGTACTGGTCGGCCTTCGGGTCGAGACTCATGCAGTAGGTGAAGATCCCGGCCCGGCTCGCCTCCTCCACTGCCTTCTTGGCGTCGAAGAGCAGGTACTTCGGATCGTGGACGTCGATGTCGTGGGGCTCACCATCCGTGATGAGCAGAATCAGGCGCTTGTCGCTCGGACGCTGGCGCAGCCATTGGGTCGCGTGCCGAAGGGCGCCGCCCATCCGTGTGGAGAGCTGCCCGCGCATGCCGGCCACCCTCGCCTTCACGTGGGCGTCGAACGGCCAGCTGAAGTCCTTGAACCGGTAGTACTCCACCTCGTGGCGCCCGTTCGAGCAGAACCCGTGAATGGCAAACCGGTCGCCTATCCGTTCCATGGCGCTCGCGAGCAGGACGGTGGCCTCGCGCGCCAGGTGCAGCACCTTCTTCCCGCAGGCCTGGACGATGTCGTTCGTCGACTCCGACAGGTCCAGGAGCACGAGCACGGAAAGGTCCCGCTCGCGCCGGTCGACTCGGATATGGAATCGGGGATCCGGCGTGCGCCCGGAGCGCACGTCGATCATCGCGTTAACGACCTGGTCGAGATCGAACCGGTCGCCCTCCATCTGCTTCTTCATGCGGACGGGCTTGCGCAGTTCGTTGCCGCGGATCAGCGCGTCGATACGATCCAGGAGATCACGGTGCCGGTGCAGGATGTCATCGACCTCCCCAGGCTCCCCGGCGACGGGTCGCTGCTCACGCACCGTGCACCACTGCGGCCGCATGAGGCCGATGAGGTAGTCCCATTCCGGATACTGGACGACGCGGAGCAGATCACCGGCCGCAACCTCGGATTCGTCGGACTCGGGGTCGCCCGCCCCGACGGGGCGAACGCCCTCCACCGCCTCGGCGCTGTCGTCTTCGAGCGTATCGCCGCCCTCCGACTCCACGAGCTCCGGCTGCACGAGCATGACCTCCTCTTCCTCCATCATGAGGCCCTTCTCGTTCTTGTCCGGCTCCCAGAGCGCCGTGTTGTCGTCCCGGTAGACGGGCTCGATCACCCAGGTCTTCGAGTTGAACTGCAGGCGCATCTGGCCGATGTCGTTGCCCAGCGCCGATGCCATCGGCCGCACGAAGCCCGGGTCCGCGAGATCGATCTCCGGGGCGAAGAAGAGCGCTCTCGCCTTGGCGATCCACGGGCTGTCGTCTGCGTACTCGGGGTCCAGCAGGGCTCGCGCAAGACGGGCGGCAAGATCCGCGAAGCTCGGTGACCCGCCAGGGCGGGCCTCGTGAAACCGGAGCCACAGGCGACGCAACCCCGGCAGTTCGCGGATCGCGAGCAATTCCACCCGCGCATCCTCGAGCAACCCGGCGAGGACGAGCTGGATGGGCTTCAGGCTGCCGCGCGGCTGCGGCGGTCCGGAAAAGGTCAGATGGGCTGCAGCGTGGGCGGTGGCCGCCCGATAAAGCGCCACCCCGGCCTCCCCGCGCGCCGCGCGGTAGGCGTCAGGCAGATGGATGCCCAACGCGGTGATATAGGGACGGCTCTGCTGCATCGATGCCGAGAAAGCGCGCATCTCGGTGCCCCGACCCCAGAGCGCGCGCAGGTAGTGGGCGAGTCGTTTGCGCACATCGACGAACATCACACCGCCCGTGTCGGCCGCCAGGAACGCCCTGGCCTCGGGCACGGACAGATCGAAATAGCGACGCTGCGCCTCCG
>CAZEDA010000247.1:3158-5712 GCA_964510915.1 uncultured Rhodocyclaceae bacterium
AGGAACGCCCTGGCCTCGGGCACGGACAGATCGAAATAGCGACGCTGCGCCTCCGGGTCACGCGCCTGCGCCTGGATGCCGAGCAGCGCCCAGGTCCGGAATTCCTCGGCACTCAGCTGATCCAGCACGGTGGCCATGTGCCGAAGCAAAGGCAGCAGGCCCGATGGCGCCCGCTGTGCGACGTCCCTGACGGTTTCCATTACACGGGCGAATCGTGCGGGTTCGCGCACCCGCGTCGCCACCTCGGGCGCAGCGGCAAAGAGTGCATCCATGGCACTCTGGTCCGTGTACCCGTAAACAGCAACCGCGGTGTCGACGAGTTGGGTCACCGCGGGCTCGCCGACTTCGCGTGCGACCCGCGGCGCGTGGGCGAGAAAAGACACGATCGCCGCCCAGGTGACGCCGATTGACTCGAAGGAGCGAACAGCCCGGAGGTAGCGCTCCAGGCCCGCCGCCGAGAATGTCTGCGTCGCCTGCGGCCACGCGGCTTCGAGCACCTCCAGACGCTCCCGTGGCATCCCCGCCGTGATTTCGCGGAACGATTCGAGCGCGGCGTCGTGGTTCATGGCTCGCTCAGCGGACCGTTCGACTGGCGGGGCCGCCGGCTCAGAAGACGGCCGTGATGACGGCGTCGAGCGCGTCGCGCATGTCCGGGTCGTCGGTGATCGGCCGCGTCAGCGTGACCCGGCACGCCGCCACCGGATCGATCCCGCGACGCACGAGCTGCCCCGCGTGAATCAGCATTCGAGTCGACACGCCCTCTTCGAGCCCGTGGCCCTTGAGGTTGCGCGTCTTCTCGCCGATGGTGACGAGCCTTCCGGCCGTCTCCGCCGGCAGGCCGGCTTCGTGGGCGACGATCTCGATCTCGAGGTCGCGAGCGGGATAGTGGAAGTCGAGGGCCCCGAAGCGCTGCTTGGTGGACTGCTTCAGGTCCTTGAGGATGCTCTGGTAGCCCGGGTTGTACGAGATCACCAGCTGGAAGTCCGGATGCGCCTGCACGAGTTCGTTCTTCTTCTCCAGCGGCAGGCAGCGACGCGCGTCGGTCAGCGGATGGATCACCACCGCGGTGTCCTGACGCGCCTCCACGACTTCATCGAGATAGCAGATGGCTCCGTAGCGTGCTGCCAGCGTGAGCGGACCATCCTGCCAGCGCGTCCCCTGCGCATCGAGCAGGAAGCGGCCCACCAGGTCCGAGGCCGTCATGTCCTCGTTGCAGGCCAGCGTGACGAGCGGTCGCTTGAGCCGCCAGGCCATGTACTCGATGAACCGCGTCTTGCCGCAGCCCGTCGGGCCCTTGAGCATCATCGGCAGGCGGGCCTCGTACGCCGCCTCGTAGAGTTCGATCTCGTTGCCGATCGGACGGTAGTAGGGTTCGTCGACGATCCGGTACTGGTCGATCACCGCGGCGTCCGCCGCGGTCGCAGTCTGCTGCGTCATTGCCTCTTCTCCGCGCGTGCCGTGTTCATTTGCGTCGTATGCCGGGCGGCGTCCCGGTCAGTGTCGTTCTGATGGCAGCCCATCCGTTGCGCACCAGAGCGCGCAAGGCGACCGCGTCGCTCGAGACCGCGCGCATCCAGGCACCGCAGCCCCCCGGGAGCAGCGAAGCCCCCGCGTAAACCTTGCCCGGCTCCGGCAGTACGCCGCGCAGCGCCTCCAGCACACGCTCCGGTGCGGCAGGATGCAGCACCATCACGGTCGCCTGCATCGCGAAGGGACCGTGGATGCCTACCTCACCCGATGACACATCCGCACCACGAACCTCGAACCGGTCGACGGCGAGGATCGTACCGTCGGCACTCTCGACTTGCGTGTCGCTGTGCAACCAGTCGAAAGTGGCGTCACTGCCCGCGGGATCATGGGCCAGAAAGCTGTCGCACAGCACGACGGTCGCGGACGGATCGAGCCGTACCGAGAGCGCATTGCGCAGCCGCGCCCGCGGGAAGAGGATCAGCGGGTCGGGCAGATACTCCACATAGGATCCCGGGCCCGCATCCAGGCGCACGACCTGTTCGGCGTGGCCCTCGTTCATGGTGTGGACCACCGTGGACGCAGCCGTGGTCAGGTGGACACGCGCATCCTGCTGCGCCGTGATGCTGAGCGCGAGACGGTCCGCCTGGAAGATGCCCCCGGAGCAGGACTGAAGGTAGACCGTGCAGAACTCCACCGGATCGCCGGGCATGTACAGCGACCGGCAAAGATGGAACGGGTAGGCGACACGCTGCCGCTTCAGGTAGGTACGCGCGCCCGGTGATCCGGCAAAGCCGATTTCCACCTGGGGCTGCGGGCCTCCGGGCGACACCACGCCCGGTTCGAGCATGCGATCACCGGTCAAACAGCACCTCGCGCGCGATGTGGTCGACGATGGCGTCGACGCCTTCGCCAGTCTGGCAATTGGTGAGCAGGACAGGCCGGCCGCCTCGAACCTCGTTCGCCTCCCGGACCATCCGCGGCAGATCGCAGCGGACATAAGGTGCGAGGTCGGTCTTGTTGATGACGAGGAGGTCGCACGACAGCACGCCGAGCCCGCGCTTGCGGGGGATGTCGTCGCCGCCGG